>JBIOIE010000029.1:0-11402 GCA_044449605.1 Candidatus Limnocylindrales bacterium
GCCGCGATCGGCGCCGTGGTGGCCGACCTGGGGTCGTGATCGCCGACCTGGCCGAGCTGCGCCAGGAGATCGTCGCCTGCCGGCGCTGTCCGCGCCTCGTCGCCTGGCGCGAGCAGGTCGCTCGCGACAAGGTGGCCCGGTACGCCGAGGAATCCTACTGGGGCATGCCGCTACCCGGCTTCGGCGACCCGGCCGCGCGCATCCTGTTGATCGGCCTCGCGCCCGCCGCCCATGGTGGCAATCGCACCGGCCGTGTCTTCACGGGGGATCGCTCGGGCGACTTTCTGTGGTCCGCGCTGCACGCGACCGGCCATGCCGACCGACCCAGCTCCCGTCGTGCCGACGACGGTTTGACACTCACGGGCGCCTATGTGGCGGCCGCCGTCCGGTGTGCCCCGCCGCTCAACAAGCCGACCAATGCCGAGCGCGACGCGTGCGCACCCTATCTCGTCCGGGAGCTGGCGCTGCTTGCAGCCGTCCGCGTCATCGTCCCGCTGGGCGGCTTCAGCTGGTCGGCGGCGCTGCGGACGGTCGCCGCCCTGGGCCTGGACGTGCCGCACCCACGCCCGCGATTCGGCCACGGCGCGGAGGCGACCGTGGGGCCCTACCGGCTCCTGGGCGCCTACCACCCGAGCCAGCAGAACACGTTCACCGGGCGCCTGACGGCCCCGATGTTCGAGGCCGTCCTGTGGCGAGCCAGGGAGCTCGCAGAGCTCAGCGCTCCAGGATCGGGCGCGCCTTGACCGGATCGTCGACCACGAACGCGAACATCGCCCGATCGCCCCATCGACCCAGGAACAGGTGGCCGTAGACGTTGACGCCGGCGTCGGCGAGCG
This sequence comes from Candidatus Limnocylindrales bacterium, assembly GCA_044449605.1. Taxonomy (GTDB): domain Bacteria; phylum Chloroflexota; class Limnocylindria; order Limnocylindrales; family CSP1-4; genus CSP1-4. Next base: position 837 of record JBIOIE010000029.1, read on the forward strand.
CGCGCGAAACCCGGGCCATGCCGCCCGGGCGGTCGTCCACCTCGGTCAGGATCGACTCGCCCTCGATGAAGGTGTAGCCGCCCTCGGTCAGGATCGCCCGGGTCGTGTCGTCATCGGCCGTGGTGAGGATGATGTGGCCCTGATCACCGATGCCCCCGCCACCGATGGCGCGCAGGTCCACGCCGCGATCGGCGAGTGCCTCGGCGAGGCTGGCCAGCGAGCCCGGATGGTTGGGCAGCTGGACGATGAACTGCTGGGCCATGGCCGCCCGATCGTAGCAGGTGGCCCAACCCGTCGGGCATGCGTCACCCGCCGGCGCGGCGCTGGCAATCGATGCAGCGATCGGCCCACGGCAGAGCCTCCAGGCGCTCCGCCCCGACCGGGCGCCCGCAGGTCACGCAACGGCCGTAGGTGCCGTCGTCCAGCCGAGCCAGGGCCGCGTCGACCAGCGCCAGATCGCGGATGGCCTTGTCCCGCAGCGCCAGGTCGCGCTGCTGCGCGAACACCTGGCTGGCCGCCGCCGCCTGCGAGCCGTACGTCATCTGGCCGGGAGCCTCGATGCCCTCGGCCAGCTCGGCGCGCAGTGCCGTCCGTCGCTGCTCCAGGATGACCCGCGCGGCGAGGGGGTCGGTCGGCGCCGGATCGGTCGTGTCACGCATGGCGCACAGGGTAGGGCCTCGGCCCGCGGCGACCGCGTCCCACGTCTTCACGTCGATCGGTGCAACCATCATCATGCGCCAGTGACCTCGATGCGCCTCGGCGGAGCGTCCCCGACCGGTGCGAACCGGCCCATCGACGGGCTGCCGTCCGCCATCGTCATCGCGCGGAGCCGCCCCGGCCGCCAGCTCGTGCTGCCGGCTCTGATCGGCGGGGCGTGGCTGCTCATCGCCGTCGGACAGGTCACCGGCAACGCGGCGCTCGTCCACGATCACGGATCGGCGGTGATCGCCGGGGCGGCCCCCCTGGGCACCTGGGCGACCTTCATGGCCGCGTGGCTGGTGATGGTCGTGGCCACGATGCTGCCTGCCAGCCTGCCCTCCGTCCGTGCCATCGGGCGGGCCGCTGCCCCGACCGCTGGCCTCATTTCTGGCGCAGCGGCCTTCGCAGCCACGTTGGTCGGCGTATGGGTGGTCTTCGGGTCGGCCGTATTCGTGGCCGAAGCGGCCTTGCGCCAGGTCGCTGCGGCCAGTCCGTGGTTGGGCGCACGGCCATGGCTCATCGACGCGGTCATCGTGGGCCTTGCGGGTGCGTACCAGTTCCTGCCGCTCAAGCGCCGCAGCTTGGCCGCGTGCCGCCATCCGGCCGCCGCCGGCGAGCCCGCCGCGACGACGCCGGCCGCCTTCCCGGCGGGACTCCGGCATGGCTTCGCGTGCGTCGGCAGTTCCGGCATCCTGATGGTCGTGATGGTCGCGACGGGGCTGGGCGGCCTGTGGTGGATGGCTGCGCTGACCGGAGTCGTCTTCTACGAGACGACCGGACGGCACGGTCGCACCGCGGCGTCGGCGGTCGGTCTGTTGCTCCTCTGGCTGGCGGTGTTGATCGCGCTACCAGGCTGGCTGCCCGCCTGACCCCTCGCCCGGTCGCTACCATGCGCGCTGTCCAACTCCGGTGGTCCCACGCATGAGGGTCCCAAGGCATGACCGTCGACTCGCCCGTGCGGCTCAAGCACGGCAACGCCTACAACATCTTCATCCTGGTCCTGACCGTCTACTCGCTTGCGCTCATGGCGGTCCTGCTCCTGCCGCTGGACCCGGACACGCGCTCCCTCGTGACCTTCTACGACAACGCCATCTGCGTCATCTTCCTCATCGACTTCACCGTGAACCTGCTCGGCTCGCGGCCGAGACGGGACTACTTCGTGACCCGACGAGGCTGGCTCGACCTGCTGGGGTCGATCCCGAGCCTGGGCTTCATCCCGTTTACCGCGCTCTTCCGCCTGGCCCGCCTGAGCCGGCTGGGCCGCATCGTGCGCCTCTTGCAGGGCCAGGCCGGCAAGGACCTGGTCATCGATGTGCTCAAGAACCGCAGCCAGTACGCGACCTTCATCACGATCCTGCTGGCCGGGATGGTGCTCAGTGTGGCGAGCATCCTCGTGCTCCAGGAGGAGAGCCACGCGCCCCACGCCAACATCACGACCGGCGGCGACGCCATCTGGTGGGCCATCGTGACGATCACCACGGTCGGCTACGGAGACTTCTACCCGGTGACGGCTCTCGGGCGGATCACGGCCGTGTTCGTGATGCTCTCGGGCGTCGGCATCATCGGCGCCCTGGCCAGCATCCTGGCCAGCCTGCTGGTCGCGCCCTCATCACCGGCTGAAGCTGGACCGGAGGAAGAGGGGGCCGGTCAGCCACTGGTCGCCGGCTCGAATACCGTGGCCGCCGAGCTGGCCGGCCTCCGCGCCGAGATCGCGGCACTACGAGCCTCGCTGCCCACTCCTGGCAGCTGAGGTGGCGCGCTCGGCGGGACTCGAACCCACGACCTTCTGCTCCGGAGGCAGACGCTCTATCCGCTGAGCTACGAGCGCGCGATTTCGTGACCAGTCCCGCGCTCGAGTCGAGGGCGGGACCCCGGGGCGGCCCCTATGGGGATGGTCCTGGGGCAGATGATAGTGCGCAGGGGCCTCCGCTACGCTTATCGTTCGCGGTCAGCCAGGTGAGGACGCGGTGATCTGCTCGAGCTGCGGGACCGAGAACAAGGCCGGGCGCAAGTTCTGCGCGGAGTGCGGGGGGCCCCTCGCGACAGCGTGTCCATCATGTGGCGCGGCCAACGAGCCGACGGCGAAGTTCTGTGGCGAATGCGCCATGCCACTCAAGCCAACTGGCGCTGCGGGGGCCGCCACCGGACCATCAGTGTCAGCCTCGCGGGGCTCCGTCTCCCTGGCCGCGGCTCCCGTGGCCGAGCGCCGCGTCGTGTCAGTCCTCTTCGCCGACCTGGTCGGCTTCACGGCGCTGGCCGAGGGCCGCGATGCCGAGGACACCCGGGAACTCCTGTCCCGCTACTTCGACCTAGCCAAGGACATCGTCGCCCGCTACGGCGGCACGGTGGAGAAGTTCATCGGCGATGCGGTGATGGCGGTGTGGGGGACCCCGACAGCCCACGAGGACGACGCGGAACGGGCGGTGCGGGCGGCCCTCGAGCTGGTCGACTCGGTCAAGACGCTCGGGCCAGGGGTCCTTGCTCGCGCCAGCGTCCTGACGGGTGAAGCGGCGGTGACGATAGGCGCGACGCACCAGGGCATGGTGGCGGGTGATCTCGTCAACACCGCCAGTCGCCTGCAGGCGGTGGCCGCCCCGGGCACTGTCCTGGTCGGCGAGTCTACCCAGCGGGCAGCCAGCAAGGCCATCGCCTTCGAGGCTGCAGGCGAGCAGACCCTCAAGGGCAAGACGAGCCCTGTGCCAGCGTGGCGGGCCGTGCGCGTCATCGCCCAGGTCGGCGGGCGGAACCGCGCCGAGACGCTCGAGGCGCCGTTCGTCGGCCGCGACGACGAGCTGCGCCTGCTCAAGGACCTCTTTCACGCGACTGCCCGGGAGCGGCGTGCTCGGCTGGTCTCGGTCATCGGGCCGGCCGGCATCGGCAAGACGCGTCTGGCCTGGGAGTTCGGCAAGTACCGCGACGGCTTGGTCGACACGGTCTGGTACCACGACGGCCGCTCCCCAGCGTACGGTGAGGGCATCAGCTTCTGGGCCCTCGGCGAGATGGTCCGCCGGCGGGCCGGCCTGCTGGAAACCGATGACGAGCCGACGACCCGGGCCAAGATCGCGGCCACCCTCGCCGAGCACGTCCCTGATCCAGACGAGCGGCGCTGGATCGAACCGGCCCTGTTGGCGCTGCTGGGCTTCGAGTCAGGGTTCGGTTCCGAGCAGCTGTTCGCCGCCTGGCGCACGTTCTTCGAGCGGATGGCGACGACGGCGCCGGTCGTGATGGTCTTCGAGGACTTTCACTTCGCGGATACGGGCCTGATCGATTTCGTCGACCACCTCCTTGAGTGGTCACGATCCTCGCCGATCTTCGTCGTCACCCTGGCCCGCCCAGAGTTGCTCGAGCGCCGACCCGAGTGGGGCGCCGGCAAGAGGAACTTCGTATCGGTCTACCTCGAGCCGCTGCCCGCTGCCGCCATGCACGCTCTGCTCGCCGGACTCGTGCCCGGACTGTCGGCGAGCGCGGCAGCAGTCATCGTGGCGCGCGCCGACGGGATCCCCCTTTATGCCGTGGAGACCGTGCGCATGCTCCTCGCCGAGGGCCGGTTGACCCTGGACGGAGGCATCTACCGACCGCTTGGCGATCTGACCGACCTGGCTGTCCCCGAAACGCTGACCGCCCTCATCGCTTCGCGCCTTGATGCCCTGCCGGCCGACGAGCGCGCGCTCGTGTCCGACGCCGCCGTCCTGGGCCAGAGCTTTACGCTCGCCGGGCTCGCCGCAGTCAGCGGCATCGAGGCGGAGGGTGTGGCGACCCGCCTCCGTGTCCTCGTTCGGCGCGAGATCCTGGCCCTCGAGACCGACCCTCGCAGCCCGGAACAGGGCCAGTATGCCTTCGTCCAGGCGCTCATCCGGGAGGTTGCCTACAACGCACTTGCGAAGCGCGACCGGAAGAACCGGCATCTCGCCGCGGCTCGCTACTTCGAGAGCCTGGGGACCGACGAGATCGCCGGAGGTTTGGCGGGCCATTACCTCGCGGCGTACCGCAACAGCCCCACAGGTGCGGAGGCCGAGGCCGTCGGGGCGCAGGCCCGGATCGCGCTGTCCGCGGCTGCGCAGCGCGCCATCGCCCTGGGCTCCTACGACCAGGCGCTGACCTTCCTCGACCAGGCGCTGACGGTCACGGCCGACCCTGCCGACACGGCCGACCTGCTCGAGCGGGCGGGTGAGGCGGCCTCCGCCGCTGGTCGCCACGAGACCGCGGAGGCGCACCTGCGCCACGCGATCTCGGCGCAGGGCGAGCTGGGCAACCGCCGTGCGAATGCCGCGGCGACCGCGGCCCTTGGCAGCGCGCTGATACACGCCGCGCACAGCCGCGAGGCCATCGCCCTCCTTGAGCCCGCCATCGAGGTGTTCGCCGATCTGGCGAACGACCCGGTGGGCATCGCCCTCGGGAGCCAGCTCGCGCGCGGCTACTTCCTGCTCGACGACAATCGGCGCGCGATCGCGGTCGCGGACCGCGTGCTGGAGGAGGCCGAGCACGCTGACCTCGCCGCGATCGTCGCCGACACATTGGTAACGCGAGGCACCGCACTTGCCATGCTCGGTCGGTTGGTCGAGGGTCTGGGCGCCATCGCCGCGGGCCACGATCTCGCGGAGGCCCGCGGCCTTGGCGCGACGGTCCTGCGGGCGGTGAACAATCGTGCCTTCGCCGAGGCCTCGCGAGACCCGCGCGCTGCGCTTGAGACTTCCCGCGCAGGCCTCGCCCGCGCCCGCCGCCTCGGCGCGCGGGGCTGGGTCCCTGGCTTCGTGCAGAACATCGGTGAATTCGCCCTCCGAACGGGCGACTGGCCGTCGGCATTCGTCGAGCTCGAGGCGACGCTCGACGAGGAGTGGGAGCCAACTGACCGGGCGTGGCTTTTGGGGGCGTCCAGCGCGCTCTGGTCGCTGCGCGGCGAGCCCGTCGACGATCAGCTCGAGGAGATCCAGCGGCTGGTCGGAGAGAGCGGCGACCCGCAGGTCCTCGCCAACGCCGCGATCGCGGCCGCATTCGCGGCATTCGGGGCCGGTGACCTCGATGCCGCCCGCGCGGCCTGGCAGCGAGCGGGCGCCTTGTCGGTGGGCGTGCTCCCGATCGCGCTGGCTCGCACGGCCAGAGCTGCCCTCTGGGCAGGCAAGGGGGCCACAGCCCGAGAAGACCTCGTCACCCTCGACCTATCCGGTTTCCACGGTCCGGCCGTCGAAGCGGACCGGCGCACGATCGGGGCCGGCATCGCGGCGCTTGATGGTCGGCCGACAGAGGCCCTCTCCCTCTACCGCGAGGCGCTCCGATCGTGGCGCGATCTCGGCCTCGCCTGGGACGAGGCCCTATGCGGGCTCGACATGGCGATCCTCCTCGACCCAGCCGAGTCCGAGGTGCGCCCTGCCGCCGACGCCGCCCGCGAGGTTCTCGCCCGACTCGGGGCCAAGCCGTTCCTGGCCCGCCTGGAGGCGGCGTTGGACCGGGCATCGCCGCCCGCATCGGGGCCGGCGCGGGCGCGCGACGCGTCGACTGTGTGAGGGATCGCCTATCCGCGGGGGCTTGATCCGAGACGCGCCGCGCACGGGCCTCCGGTACGCTTATCGTTCGCGGTCAGCCAGGTGAGGACGCGGTGATCTGCTCGAACTGCGGGACGGAGAACAAGGCCGGGCGCAAGTTCTGCATCCAGTGCGGGTCGGGTCTGGCCGCCGCGTGCGCGCGCTGCGGCAGTCCGCTGGAGGCCGAGGCACGGTTCTGCGGCGAATGCGGCACGCCGGTCGGGCGGGACGAAGCGGCGGTGTCCGGCGCCTCCGGCGCGGCCGTGTCAGGGCCTTCAGCATCGGTCGCCGAGCGCCGCGTCGTATCGATCCTCTTCGCGGATCTGGTCGGCTTCACCGCCCTGGCCGAAGGGCGTGACGCCGAGGAGACGCGCGAGCTCCTGAGCCGCTACTTCGACCTGGCCACGGAGGTCGTCGCCCGTTACGGCGGCACCGTCGAGAAGTTCATCGGCGATGCGGTGATGGCGGTGTGGGGCGCACCCACCGCGCACGAGGACGACGCCGAGCGGGCTGTCCGTGCCGCGCTCGAGCTCGTCAAGGCCGTCCAGGCCCTGGGACCGACCGTCGAGGCTCGGGCGGGGGTCTTGACCGGCGAGGCCGCGGTCACCCTTGGCGCGACGAACCAGGGCATGGTGGCCGGCGACCTGGTCAACACCGCGAGCCGGCTGCAGTCGGTGGCTGCGCCAGGGACGGTCCTCGTCGGAGAGGCGACGCAGAGGGCGGCGAGCCGCGCGATCGCCTTCGAGGAAGCGGGCGCTCAGAATCTCAAGGGCAAGACGGCCCCTGTCCCGGCTTGGCGCGCCCTCAGGGTCGTCGCCGAGGTCGGCGGCCGGAACCGCTCGGAGACGCTCGAGGCCCCGTTCGTGGGGAGGGATGACGAGCTCCGGCAACTCAAGGACCTCTTCCACGCGACCTCGCGTGACCGCAGGACGCGGCTGGTGAGCATCATCGGACCGGCCGGGATCGGGAAGAGCCGCCTGGCCTGGGAGTTCCTGAAGTACATCGATGGCCTCGTCGAGACCGTCTGGTGGCACGACGGCCGGAGCCCGGCCTACGGGGAAGGGATCAGCTTCTGGGCCCTGGGCGAGATGGTCCGCGAGCGCTGCCGGTTGCTCGAGACCGACGACGAGGCGACGACCCGGACGAAGGTCGCGGCGACGCTCGACGAGCACGTCCCCGATCCGGACGAGCGGCGCTGGATCGAGCCGGCCCTCCTCGCCCTGCTCGGGATCGAGTCGGCGACGATCGGGTCCGACCAGCTGTTCGGGGCTTGGCGGACGTTCTTCGAGCGCCTCGCCGCGACCGCCCCGGTGATCATGGTTTTCGAGGACTTCCATTTCGCGGACGCTGGGCTCATCGACTTCGTTGACCACCTGCTCGAGTGGGTCCGCACGGTCCCCATCTACGTCGTCACCCTCTCCCGTCCGGAGCTCCTCGAGAAGCGTGCTGACTGGGGAGCCGGGAAGCGGAACTTCACGAGCGTCTACCTCGAGCCACTCTCCGAGCCCGCGATGCGGGAGCTCCTCGCCGGCCTCGTCCCGGGCCTCCCGGCATCGGCCGTGACGGCGATCGTATCCCGGGCCGACGGCATCCCCCTCTATGCCGTCGAGACCATTCGGATGCTGCTCGCCGAGGGCAGGCTGAGCCTGGAGGGTGATCGTTACGTCCCGACCGGCGATCTGACGACCCTCGCGGTCCCGGAAACCCTCACGGCCCTGGTGGCCTCGAGACTCGATGCGCTCGACCCGGTCGAACGGGCGCTCATCTCGGATGCCGCCGTCCTCGGCCAATCCTTCACCCCCGCCGCTCTGTCGGCCGTGTCGGGGACCGCGGAAGCCGACCTCGAACCGCGCCTTCGGCTGCTCGCCCATCGTGAGCTGTTGACCCTCGAGACCGACCCCAGGAGCCCCGAGCGCGGTCAGTACGCCTTCGTCCAGGCCCTCATCCGCGAGGTCGCCTATAACACACTGGCGCGGTCAGATCGCAAGGTCCGCCATCTCGCCGCAGCGCGCTTCTTCGAGTCGCTGGGGACCGACGAACTAGCCGGGGCGCTGGCCGGCCACTACCTCGCCGCGCAGGCGAATTCACCGGAGGGTGCCGAGCGTGATGCCCTCGTTGGGCAGGCTCGTCTCGCCCTGCGCGCGGCAGCCGGTCGCGCCACCGCCCTCGGTGCCCACGAGCAGGCCGTGACCTTCCTCGAGCAGGCCCTGTCGATCACGAGCGATCGCGGCGACCGGGCGAGCCTTCTCGATCTGGCGGGCGAGGCGGGAGCGGCAGCCGGCCACTTCGCAGCCGCGAACGCATCCTTCCAAGCGGCGCTCGAACTCCGCCGCGGGCTCGGCGACCGTCCGGCAGCCGCGGCGACTGTCTTGCAGATGGCCCGTGCGCTGCTCACGGCGCGTCAGGCGCAACGCGCCATCACGCTCCTCGAGTCGACGCTGTCCGAGCTCGCGGACGTCGGCGACGATGCCGCGGTCGTCGGGCTCCGGGCTCAGCTGGGCCGCGCGTACATGCTCGTCGGTGAGAACCAGCGGTCGCTCGACGTCGTCGATGACGTGCTCGTGGAGGCGGAACGCCGATCCCTCTCCGAGCTCCTCGCCGACACCTTGGTGACCCGCGGCACGGCTCTCACCAACCTTGGTCGCCTCGTCGAAGGCATCGGGCTGATCGAACTCGGTGAGCGGCTCGCGCGCTCGATCGACCGGCCCTGGATCGTCCTGCGCGCCGTGAACAACCGGGTCGCGGTCATGCAGGACTCGTGGGTGAACCCGCACCCGTACGACCAGGTGAGCCGGGAGGCCCTCGCGATCGCCCGCCGGATCGGCGACCGCGGCTGGATGTTCGGGTTCACGTTCCATGTCGCCAACTCAGCCTGGTACCTGGGGGAGTGGGACGATGCGCTCGCGATCTGCGACGACGCGCTTCTCGCGGCGCCAGAGCCCGGTGACCATCTGCCGCTCCAGAAAGTCCGATTGCTCGTCCAGGCCGCACGCGGCGAGGACACGACGGAGACGCTCGCCGAGCTCGATCGACTCGCGACCGAGGTCAGCGACCCGCAGGTGCTGTGGGGAGTAGCTGATGGCCACGCGTTCGTCGACTCCGCGGCGGGTCGCTTCGACGAGGCTGCACGGGGCTGGCGCGAGGCAGCGCGGCTGTTCAGCTGGAGAGCGCCGGTCTTCTATTACTCGGCAGGCGAGGCGGCCATCACGGACAGGGACCGTGAGGCGGCACGCAGCGACCTTGCTGCGCTCGAAACGGCTGGCGTTCCCCTGCCCGGGATCGAGCTGCAACGCCAGGCCCTGCAGGCCGGGCTGGCCGCTATCGATGGGCGCCCGGACGAAGCTGGAAGTCAGTTCTTGCTGGTCCTGGATGCTCTCCGAGACCGTCGGTTGCCGTTCGCCGCGGCGACGCTGACGATCACGATGGCCACCCTGCTCGGGCCCTACCGCGCCGAGGTGCAGGCAGCCTATGGGGAGGCCCGCGACACTCTGGCGCGGCTCGGTGCGAAGCCGTTCCTCGAGCGGCTGGAAGCGGCCATGGCGCGCCCGGCGCCGCCTGCACCTGAGCCGACTCGAACGCGGGACGCGTCCACCGTCTAAGCGACGCAGGGGCTGCTCGCGCCACTTCACCGACTGACCCCCTCGCCAAACAGATGGGCGACTCCGGTCCCTAGACACCGGGCCGTTGGACGCCGAGGCTATTCGGTGGCGCCGGCCAGACGAGGCGGTGGACGATGCGCCGGGCCGATGAGTGGATCTCACCGGGCGCTCGCGCCTCCGATACGCTTATCGTTCAGGACGCGGACCGGGTGAGGACGAACGTGATCTGCTCGAATTGTGGAACGGAGAACAAGGCCGGGCGCAAATTCTGCGTCCGGTGCGCCACGCCCCTCGCCTCCGCGTGTCCGAACTGCGGGGCACCGTACGACGTTGGTGACGCCTACTGTGGCGAGTGCGCCAACCCCCTCGCCGTCGGGGTCCCGCCGGTCGCCTCGAATACGCCCCGGCCAGCCGCGCCGACGGCTCCCGTCGCCACCGCTGTCGCCGAGCGCCGCATCGTCTCGGTCCTCTTCGCCGACCTGGTCGGCTTCACCACGCTGGCCGAGGGCCGCGACGCGGAGGAGACGCGGGAGCTCCTGAGCCGCTACTTCGACCTGGCGCGCGACGTCATCGCCCGCTACGGCGGCACCGTCGAGAAGTTCATCGGGGACGCGGTCATGGCCGTCTGGGGGGCGCCGACCGCACACGAGGACGACTCGGAGCGGGCCGTGCGGGCGGCCCTGGACCTCGTCGACGCCGTCAGGGCGCTTGGGCCGAACGTCGAGGCTCGCGCGGGTGTGCTCACCGGC
>JBIOIE010000030.1:0-11343 GCA_044449605.1 Candidatus Limnocylindrales bacterium
AACATCCGGGGCGTGCGCCTGGCCGTCCGGTCGGCGCAGGCGAAATTCAAGTTCGGCGGCAACAAGTCCGCCGCCCATCGCCTGCTCATCGCCGAACGGCTCCAGGAACGCGGGCGGCCGCTCGACCTCGAAGCGCGCGACTATCTGCTGCGCCGCCTCCAGGCGCCTGGCCCCGGGAGCCCGGACGGTGCCTGAGACCACCGACCGCGGCGAGGGACGCGCGGATCCCGGCGGCGGCTGGCTCCGGCGCCTGACCCCGCTGGCCTGGCTGTTCGTGGTCCTGGCCCTCGCCGACCTGCTGCAGCGCGCCCTCTGGCTGCCGCCGGCAGACCTGACCGACGACGTGACGGGACTCATCCGGGCCGCCGCTCAGGCTGCCTTCGTCCTCTTCCCGGCGGCCGTCCTCATCGCCGAACCAGAGGCCTGGCGAACGAGCCGGTTCCTGTTCGCCGGCGCCGTCGTCCTCGCCGCCGCGGAGCTGACGGGCATCCTCTTCGGCCTGTACCAGGCGTCGCTTCTCGCGCCGGACGCGGTGTCCGGTGAGCGGCTGCCGGGCGAGGCGCTGGGCGACCTCGTCCGCTTCGTCCGGGTCGTCGCCTTCGCCGCCGGACCCGTCCTGCTCGGGATCGGCCTGGCGCTCCGGTCGCGGGCACCGGCCGCGGGGCCGCTCATGCGGACCACGCCGGCCAGCCTCCTCGTGCTCGTCTGCGGGATCGCCATCGGCGGCATCGAGATCGTGCAGGTCCTTGGCCTGAGCGGTCCCCTCCACCGCCTCGACGTCGTGACGGGCGTCGTCGGCGCCCTCCTGCCGGTGGCCTGGGCCTTCGCCGCGGCCGAGGCGATCCCGGACGATGGGTCGCCCGAGCCCCGCCGCAGGGGCCGGGTCGCGGTCGCCGCCGGGGCCATCGCCTTCGTCGCCGGCGGCGCGCTGAGCATCCTCGACCTGGCCGTCATCGAGGGGCTCGTCGATCTGCCCCTCCGGATCTTTGCCTTCTCGGCGGTCCTTGCGGCTGTCGGGGCCGCCCTGCTCATCTGGGGCCTGTCGGTCGGCCTCCGGGCCGCGTTACCCGAGCCGACCTAGCGTCGATCGGCGTCAGCCGCGCGCCAGCCCCGCCTGGAGCTTCTCGACCTTGTCGAGCAGATCGTTGATGGCGTCGTCCTGGGCCTTGAGGTGGCCCTGGATCTGGCGCGCCTCGTGGAAGGTCGCGTCGGCGTCCTTGTAGGTCATGTCGGCACGCTTGTCCGACGCCCGGCCGAGGATGTTCTGGCCGACCATGATCACCGAGAGCATGACCAGCTGGATGAAGGTCTGGCTGACCCACTGGATGATGTCGAGCACTCGTCCGGACTGGAGCGCGCTCGGGAGCGCCACGAGGGCGAGCATCGCGAAGGCGTAGGCACACCACATCGTCCCCACGACCGTGGTCAGGATGAGGGCGATCCGCCCGTTGAAGCCGACGTGCTCCTCACGAGTGTGGGGCGGCCCGCTCTTCTTACGCTCCTCGATGCGGGGATGGGGCTGGTGCTCGAACTCGATGTGCATGGTCGAACTCCCGGACTTCTGGCCGGCCGACGGCCGTACCGCCGACGTGGCTACGAGCATCATCGCTCGCCGCGCGCGAATGCCGCTCCGCGCGGCCTCACGCCGCGCATAATCCCGGCCATCGGGCGCGCCCGATGCGCCCGCGCCTGGAGGAGGATTGGGTCGTGGCGGATCAGGCCGGTCCCAGAGGCACAGCCAGCTACGAGCAGGAGCTCCATCGCGGGCTTGGCGTGCTGGGCAACATCGCGATCACCGTCTCCGCCGTCACTCCGGCGTCGTCGGTCTTCATCATCGTCCCCTTCATCATCCTGACCGCCGGCACCGGCGCGGTCCTGTCGATGATCTTCGCCGCGATCATCGGAGTCGTGATGGCCTATTGCTGGGCCGAATTGTCGGCGGCCTTCCCCATCGCCGGCGGCGACTACGCGCTGGTCTGGCATGCCTTCCGGGGCCGCTGGGGTCAGCTGGGCAGCGGGCTGAGCTTCATCACCTTCGCCCTGATGCTCGCCAGCGTGGCCTTCATCCCGGCCGTCATCGCCCTCGGCACGGCCGAGTACCTCGCCTCCGTCGTGACCATCGACACGGCCATCGCGGGCGCCGCGGTCTGCCTCATCGCGGCCGCCGTGGCCATCCTGCGCATCCGCACGAACGCGGTCCTGACCGGGATCTTCCTGGTCATCGAGTTGCTGGCGCTTCTCGTCCTGACGGTCCTCGGCCTGGCGAACATCCACACGGATCGCATCGGGAACCTCTTCAGCGGCGTGCTCGGTAACGCCAGCGGCGGCCTCGACGCGGTCCCGATCGCCGTCGTCTTCACGGCCACTGCAGCCGCCGTCTTCGCTTACAACGGCTACTCGAACGCCGTCAACTTCGCCGAGGAGACGAAGGGCTCCAGCCGCCACATCGCGACGGCCATCCTCTGGTCGCTCGTGATCACGGTCGTCGCCGAGCTGATCCCGACGGTCGCGGTCCTGCTCGGGGCGCCGAACCTGGCCGCCATCACCACGAGCGCGACGCCGATGATCGACTTCATGAAGGCGACCTCGAACGACACCGTCAACACCATCGTCTCGCTCGGCATCGCCCTGGCCATCTTCAACGCCACCCTGGCGATCATCCTGGAGTTCGGGCGGATCCTCTACTCGTCGGCGCGCGACCGGGCCTGGCCGGGTCCCGTGAACGGCTGGTTGGCGGCGGTCCATCCGACCTTCCGTTCGCCCTGGGTGGCCACGGCCGTGGTCGGGATCGTCAGCGCCATCCTCTGCCTGACCGTCGACCTCAACACCCTGATCACCCTGACCGGCGCCAGCCTCGTCCTCGACTACGTGCTCATCTCCCTGGCGGCCCTCGCTGGACGGCAGGGCGGGGCGACCGCCAAGAGCCCCTACCGGATGCCCTGGTGGCCGCTGCCGCCGCTGGTGGCCCTCGTCGCCCTCGTCTACATCACCACCCAACAGACGACGACCGCGCTCCTGGTGACCGGCGGGACGGTCCTTATCGGCATCGTCTACTGGGCCATCTACATCTACCCGCAGCGCGGCCGCGCCTGGAACCTCAAGGAGCCACTGCGCGACGAGACTGCCTGAGGAGCACGCCATGGCCGACGTCGACCCGCATCTCAGGACCCCGTCCGGGAAGCCCCGGGCGCGTTCGCTGGGGATCCCCTTCGAGGGGGTCCCCGGCCCCTGGAACGCGATCACCGACGTACCGGGCCTCGAGCTCGGTTACGCGACCCTCATCGAGGGCAGCGACGTGCGTACCGGCGTGACGGCGATCCACCCGCGGGGTCGCTCGAACCCCGGCGATCCGTGCGCCGCCGGCTACCACTCCCAGAACGGGAACGGCGAGATGACCGGCATCTCGTGGGTCAACGAATCGGGCACCATGGCCGGCCCGATCTGCGTCACCAACACGCACGCGGTCGGCGTGGCCCACGGCTCGATCGTGCGCTGGACGGCGATCCATCATCCGGCCATCGCCGAGGCCTGGCTGTTGCCGATCTCGGCCGAGACCTGGGACGGCTACCTCAACGACATCAACGGCGGCCACGTGACCGAGGCCGTCGGCGTACGGGCCCTCGAGGCGGCCGCAGCGGGGCCTATCGAAGAGGGCTCCGTCGGCGGCGGCACGGGCATGAACTGCTACAGCTTCAAGGGCGGGTCGGGCAGCGCCTCCCGCCGGGTCGAGTACGCGGGGATCGCCTACACGGTCGGCGTCTTCCTGCAGGCCAACTTCGGGGCCCGCGCGGAACTCGTCGTCCGGGGCGTGCCGATGGGCGAGGCCCTCGCCGACGACGACCCGATGACCGACTTCTTCGCAGGCGGCGGAGGACCGACCCCCGGCGCCGGCTCCTGCATCGCCATCGTGGCCACGGACGCCCCGCTCCTGTCCGACCAGTGTCGGGCGTTGGCGCGCCGGGTCACGCTCGGCCTGGCGCGCACCGGCACGACCGGGTCACACTTCTCGGGCGATCTCTTCCTGGCCCTCTCGGTGGCCAACCCCGGGGCGTTCACGCCGGGGGCCCAGAGCCTCTACGGCGTGAACCGGGGCGGTTTCGACAGCCTCCGCTTCATCCCCTGGGGCTTCCTCGACCCGTTCTACGAGGCCGTCGTCCAGGCGACCGAGGAGGCGGTCCTGAACGTGCTGGTGGTCAACGAGGAGATGGTCGGCTTCCGCGGCCATCGGACACCGGCGCTGCCCCGCGAGCGGGTGCGGGCGATCCTCGCGGAACGAGGGTGGTGAGCCGCGAAGGACTCGAACCTTCAACCAGCTGATTAAGAGTCAGCTGCTCTACCATTGAGCTAGCGGCCCCCGGGATCGGCGCCCAGTCTACCTCAGCCTCGTCCCGCCGCTCGATCCTCAGCCGGGCTGGTTGTCGATCTGGGCCCGCTGCAGGCGGCCGGAGTAGTCGACGTAGATCGACTTCCACTCGGTGAACGTGTCGAGCGCTGCGTGGCCGGCCTCGCGGTGGCCGTTGCCGGTCCCCTTCCAGCCGCCGAAGGGCAGGTGGGTCTCGGCGCCGGTCGTGCCGGCGTTGACATAGACGATGCCCGTCTCGAGGTCGCGCATCGCCCGGAACGCCGTGTTCACATCGCGGGTGTAGATGCTGGCCGCGAGCCCGAAGCGGGTCTGGTTGGCGGCCATGATCGCGGCGTCGTAGTCGGCGACCCGGATGAACGAGAGGATCGGCCCGAAGATCTCCTCCTGGCCGAGGCGGTCCATCGGCTCGATGCCATCGAAGATCGTCGGGGCGAAGAAGTGGCCGTGCTCGCAGCCCGGTCGGTCCGTGGCCGCCGCGCCGCCGGTCAGGAGACGCCCCTCGATCCGGCCGATCTCCGTGTAGCGGGCCGACTTCTCGAGCGCGGCGGCGTTGATCAGCGGGCCGACGTCGACCCGCTCGTCCAGGCCTGAGCCGAGGCGCAGCCGCTCGGCCCGGGCCACGACCCGCTCGGCCAGCGCGTCAGCGACCTGCTCGTGGACGATCACCCGGCTGCAGGCGGTGCAGCGCTGTCCGGTCGTCCCGAAGGCGGACCAGAGGATTCCCTCGGTCGCCAGGTCCAGATCGGCGTCCGACAGGACGATGACCCCGTTCTTGCCGCCCAGCTCCAGCGACAGGCGCTTGAGCCGCTTCGCCGCCCGGCCCGCGATGGCCACACCGGTGGCGTTGTTGCCGGTGAAGCTGAGCACCGGCACGTCGGGGTTGTCGACGATGGGCATCCCGACATCCTCGCCAGCGCCGGTCACGAGGTTGACCGTCCCGGCTGGGAATCCGGCCTCGGCCATGAGCTGGACGAGCAGCACGGCGCAGAGCGGGGTGTCGCTGGCCGGCTTGAAGACGATGGTGTTGCCGCTCACCAGCGCTGGCATCATCTTCCAGCACGGGATCGCCATCGGGAAGTTCCAGGGCGTGATGATGCCGGCCACGCCGATCGGCTGGCGGATGCTCATGGCCCACTTGTCGGGCAGCTCCGAGGGCACCGTGTCGCCGAACATCCGCCGCCCTTCCCCGGCCATCAGGAAGGCGATGTCGATACCCTCCTGGACGTCGCCCCGGGCCTCGGCCAGGACCTTGCCCATCTCCCGGGTCATCGCCCGAGCGAGGCGCTCCTTGTGCTCCGCCATGAGGGCCCCGAAGCGGTAGAGGATCTCCCCCCGCTTGGGCGCCGGGGTCGCTCGCCAGGCCGGCAGGGCCGTGTCTGCGGCCCGGATGGCGGCCGCCGCGTCGGCAGCGTCAGACGCCTGGAAGCGGCCGACGATGTCGCGGGTGTCGGCCGGGTTGACGCTCTCGAAGGTGCGGCCGGTGACGCTCTCGGACCAGTCCCCGGCGATGAAGTTGCCGAAGGTGGTCGGGGCCGGGGCGCCCTCGCCGACGGGAGATTGGTCGATCGCCTGGCTCATCGTTCGGTGACCTGGCTCATCGTTCGGTGACCTGGCTCATGGGCGGCATTCTAGGACCGGGGGCTATGCGTGGCCGGTCGGGCCGCGGGCGCACGGAGTTCCTGCCTGCGATGGCAGTCCAACCATCGCCTCGCGGTCGCGATGGGTGTACCGCCATCAAAGACCGACGACGACCGATCGCGCGCCACGCCGGCGCCTGCCCCGGGGCCCCCGGGAACTCCACCTAGTCGAGCGCCGCGGCGCTTTCCGGCCCCGCCACGAAGTGCTCGGCGGCGCGCAGGCGGGACAGCGGCACCAACGCGAAGAGCAGCAGAAGCAGCGTCCCGACGAACAACCCGTCGATCCCGGCCGCCTTGGCAGCGAAGCCGCCGATCAGGCTGCCGGCGATCTGGCCGACGGCCAGGAAGACGCTGTAGAGGCCCATGATCGCGCCCCGGTCGGCCGGGAAGGCCTCGGTCACGTCGGCCAGCAGTCCCAGCGCAGCCGGGGTGGCGCCGGCCAGCACGAACAGCCCGACCGCCATGGCCAGAGCGAAGATCACCGGGACCACGATGGGCAGCTCGCCCGAGTGGTTGACGGCGATCCCGGCGCCGACCATGGCCGCACCGCCGAGGACCCCGTAGAGGATGATCGTCGTCCGGCGCATCGCCTTGAAGCGGTTGCCCCAGTAGATAAGACCCGCGCCAAAGACCAAGGCGATGACGATGGCCGCGAGCGTGATCTGGGTCTCGTTGAAGCCCCGGTGCAGGAACTGGTTCGGGAAGGTCGGGTCGCGCCGCGAGAACTGGTAGATCGACTGGCTGAACCAGAGCCCGATGGCGGCGTTGACGGCGATCCAGGTCGGCGCGAGCAGCATCACGTGGGTGCTGCCGACGAGGTCGGCGTAGCGCCGCCAGCCAGGATGCTCGGCCCGCAGCAGGTCCTTTTCGCCGCGCGGGTCGCCGACGCCGAAACGGTAGATGAGGTACGAGAGCCCGTACACGAAGGCATTCAGGAGGAAGGCCACGACCGGACGGCCCTGGGCGTCGGCGGTCAGCTTGAAGAGTGTCGGCGCGACGATGAAGCCGACCCCCAGGCCGGCCAGGGTCGCCCCCTCGAAGCGGGCCGCCGCCTTGCCCCGCAGCGACTCGTCGCCGGCGCTGACCAGCGCGATGTAGCCGAGGATCGAGGGCACGCTGGCCGCCGTCGAGGCGCCCTCCAGCATGCGCGTCAGGGCGATGACCACGAGGAAGATCAACGTCGCCGCCTCGAGCCCGGTCGCCGCGGCGGTGAGGACCACAGCGAGGGCCCCGAAGATCGGCCCGAACTGCATCACCCGGTGGTGGCCGAGGCGGTCGGAGAGCAAGCCGAACGGCGGGGCCAGGACCATCTCGGCGACATAGAAGGTGGCCGCCATGATGCCGACCTTGACCGCGTCGAAGGTGCCGTCGGGCGGCGCCAGCCGACCGAAGTAGAAGCCCAGCAGGGCGCCGGTCAGGCCGGTGCTGAAGCGCAGCGTGAAGGTGCCGGCCAGCACGGCCCAGAGCGAGCGTTCCATCACGCGGAGCGTAGCCGGTCGGGATGGGGCCGGGGTCTGGCGAGCCCGCTCAAGACCGGGCCAGGGTGCCCAGTAGGACCACCACCCCGATCACGAGCAGGAGCGCCACGACACCGGCAAGCTGGAGCAGCAGCGGCCGATCTGACGGCTCGGGCGAGGCGCCGGGCCGCTGGAAGGCTCCGGCAAGGGTCGGCCCGCGGGGCACGAAGAGCAGGCCCAGCCAGGCTCCGGCGGTCAGGCCGCCGAGGTGGGCCATGTTGTCGATGGGGATGCCGGCGCCCATCAGCCCGAAGCCGAGGGCGAGGTTGAAGACGATGAGGAAGCCGATCTGGCTGGCCAGGTTGCGGGCCTGCCGGCCGAGCATGGGATGGTGGATGCGCAGGGCCACGAAGAGGATGCCGAAGAGGCCGAAGATCGCCCCACTTGCGCCGACGGCGTCCGCGGGCACGAGCAGGTAGCTGGCCGCCGACGCGGCGATCGCGCTGACGACGTAGATGGCCAGGAACCGGGCGCTGCCGTAGAGATGCTCGACGATCGGCCCGACGAGGTAGAGGGCGTACATGTTGCTGGCCAGATGGAGCAGGCCGGCGTGCACGAAGACGACCGTGAAGAGGCGATACAGCTCACCGTGGGCGACCGCCGTCTTGTCGAGGGCGAAGAGCTGGAACCAGAACCCTGAGCTGTCCGGGTTGACGAGGGCGTCGAGGCCGATGCCGACCGTGAGTGCCAGCAGCACGTAGGTGACCACGGGTGCGGGCGCGCCGCCGGTCCGCGACCGTCCGAATGCCCGGGCCGCGCCCGGGCGATCGCCCAGCTCCTTGCTCAGCCAACCCAGCCGCGAGGCGATCTCGGCCCGTTCGTTGGCCGGAGCCCGGGACTCGGCCTGTCGGTACGCCTCGAGGGCCCTTGGCAGATCGCCCGAGCGGACGTGGTCGGCGGCCAGCCGCTTCCAGGCCAGCCAGCTGAGGGGCGTCTCCGGCCCCTGGACGGCGGCGCTCCAGGCCGCCCGCGCGCCAGGCTCGTCGTCCTGGCGATAGCGGCACTCGGCCAGGCCGAGCAGCGCGGCGACGTGGATGTCGGCATCGGTGGCGCCGATGAGACGGCGGTAGAACCCCTCGGCGACCGCATAGTCACCGCCGGCCGTCAGGCTGTCGGCCCTGGCGAGCAGGTCGGCCGCGACGGCTCGATCGAGCGGGCCAGGCTGGCGGGGGTCGGACACGGGGCCCGACTCTATCAGGCTCCGCCGCGACGGGCCGACGCTGGCGCCCGAGGACTACGATGCGCCGACCCGCGACCGCCCCACCCGGAGGACCCCGCATGACTTCCCGCCATCTCGCCGCCCTTGGCGCCGTCGCGCTCGTCCTCGCCGCCTGCGGCGTGTCGAGCGGTCGCACCGTCACGGTGACCCACGGGCCGGTCACCCTCGCCTATGTCGATATCGGCGAGACGGGCCCGTCGGTCGGCGACATGCGCATCACCGAGGTGCCCACCCAGGTCGACGGCAAGGCCGGCCGGCTGGACGCCATCCTGACCACGACCGCCGTGAACTCGCCGGAGGCGGGCTCGGAGATCCGCCTCAGCCAGCTCGTCTTCACCTTCGGCAACGAGAGCGACCAGGTCTTCGTCTCGGGGACCTCGGTCTATCCCGCAGCCAGCGCCACCATCAAGGTCGACAGCTCGACGATCCGGCCCGTCATCGGCGGCTCGGGCACCTACGCCGGCGTGACCGGCTGGTGCGAGTCCTTCCACCTCGCCGACGGGACCTGGCGCCACGTCCTCCACCTGACCCCGTAGGGTTCAAGGCCGATACCCGCCCAATGGCCATCTTCCACTACGACGCCGCCATCGTCGAGCGTTTCCCAGCGGTGGTCGGTGGCGTGATCAGGGCCGCCGGCGTCCGCAACGGCCCGACGCCTGCCCCGCTCGCGGCAGCCTTCGCGGCCGAGCAGGTCACGGCGCGTCAGCGGATCGGCGAAACGCCGCTCAGCGAGGTGCCTGCGCTGGCCGCCTGGCGCCGGGTGTTCCGCAGCTTCGGCGTCGATCCGACCCAGTACCGCTCAGCGGCCGAGGCCCTGTTGCGGCGCCTGACCAAGCAGGGCGAGCTGCCCTCGATCGGGACGCTGGTCGACCTGGCCAACCTCGTCAGCATCCGCTATGCGTTGCCGGTCGCCGTCTTCGACCTGGGCGGGATCTCGGGCAGGACGGTCGTGCGGTTCGCCCGGGGCGACGAGCGCTGGGCCGATCTCGGCTCGAGCCAGAGCGACCATCCCGAGCCCGGCGAGGTCATCTTCGCCGACGCGTCGGACGTCGTCAGCGCCCGCCGCTGGTGCTGGCGGCAGAGCGCCGCGAGCGCCGTGCGCGATGACTCGACCGAGATCCTGGTCACGGTCGAGGGCCACCACCAGGGAGCCGAGGCCGACGTGCGCAGGGCGCTGGCCGACCTCGAGGCTCTCCTCGTCGTCCACGCCAAGCCGACCTCGCTGCGGAGCGCGGTCCTCAGTGCCGGGAAGCCGGCGTTCGGTTAGCGGGGCTGCGGCCGTGCAGGTGCTACGTTGGCGTCGTGGCTGACCCGTCGCGACTCCCGGCCGGCACCGTCGAGGTCGGACTGAGGCACCAGGGCCGAGACCGTCCCTATCTGCTGCATGCGCCGACCACCGGACAGCATAGGGCGCCGCTCCTGCTCCAGCTCCACGGGCGGGGCATCGGCCCCCTCATGTTCGACCGCTGGACTGGGTACTCGGCGCTCGCCGATGACGAGGGCTTCGTGCTGGCGATGCCGCGTGCGATCGGCGAGGTCTGGAACGACGGGCGCTATCGCGGCTCCGCCTGGCCGGAACTCGACGCCGTCGACGACGTTGGCTATCTCCTCGCGGTCATCGACGACGTCATGACGCGCCAGGCGATCGATCCAGCGCGCATCTACCTCGTCGGGATGTCGAACGGCGCCACGATGGCCGGCCGGCTGGCCTGGGAGCATGCGGAGCGGATCAGCGCCATCGCCCAGGTCGCCGGCACGGCGGCCGTCGATATCGCCGCGGAACACCACCCGGCCGTCCCGCTGCCCCTGCTCGAGATCCACGGCACCCGGGATCGCGCCATCCCCTATGCCGGAGGCCGGGCGGGCCCCTGGATGCGCCTGCTCATGCGCCACCCGGCCAGCCCGGTCCTGGGCGTCGACGCCTGGGCACAGAAGTGGATCGAGCGCAACGGCGCCCTCGGGGAGCCGCGGCTGGAGACGGTCCCACCAGACCTCACGATCCGCCGCTGGCGCGGTCCGTCGCCCGTCTCCGACGTCGTCTTCTGCCGGCTGGACGGTGGCGGACACAGTTGGCCGGGCGCCCGGGTCTGGATGCCACCCCATCTGGGTCGGACGAGTCGCTCCCTCGATGCCACGCGCTTCAGCTGGGAGTTCCTGTCCGCCCACCGCGGCACTGGAGCACGATAGGCACGCCTTGACGCGGCGGCGCTCACGGCTGATGCGCGAACATCCAGTACACCGCCAGGAACCCCAGGACGATGCCGACGTTCACGGCCAGCCGTTTCCAGAAGTAGCGTCTGAGGAACCGCCAGTCGACCACGACCACGACCGCGACCATCAGGACCACGAAGGGCAGGATGGCTCCCTGCGATCCCGTGTCCCTCACGACCTCCGCCGCCACGAGGTCGGCTCGATCACCTCCTCGTCTCGAGGAGGAAGAGGACGCCCGCAACCACGACCACCGCGATCCCAGCGACGAAGACCGCATCGCCCCACCAGAGGTCGCGGTTGACGCGGCCCACCACGATGAGGATCGCGGAAATCACCGCCATCAGGGTCAGGAATGGATGGGCCCTCACACGAGACGGCACCTGGTCCCTCCTCCGA
>JBIOIE010000031.1:0-11305 GCA_044449605.1 Candidatus Limnocylindrales bacterium
CGCCGAGGGGCTCCTGGAGTACCCCCAGTACACCCGCCCGCCCGAGTTCGAGGGCGTGCGCGTGCCGGATGTGCTGGTCAGCGGCCACCACGGCGAGGTGGCCCGCTGGCGGCGCGAGCAGGCCTCGGCCCGGACGCGCCGGCAGCGGCCAGACCTGGCGCCCCGCGAGGGCACCGACAGGGCGGACTGAGCGGTCCGCGCGGGCGGAAGGCTCGGGACCTCGTGCTATACTGCCGCGTCGGTCCGCGGTCCCCGGACCCGCCGACGATCCACCCGATCAACGACCCGTCAATGAGCAGCGCCCTGTGAACGTCCTCGACGAGATCACCGCGGACCAGATCCGCACCGACTTGCCCGAGCTGGCCTCGGGCGACACCGTGCGCGTCTCGGCCAAGGTCGTCGAGGGCAACCGCGAGCGGATCCAGGTCTTCGAGGGCACGGTCATGCGCCTGCGTGGCGGAGGCATCACCCGCTCGATCACCGTGCGCAGCCTGCGCTCCGGGGTGGGCGTGGAGCGGACCTTCAAGGTCAACTCGCCGCGTATCGACAAGATCGAGGTCGTCCGCCACGGCGTCGCCCGCCGGGCCCAGCTGTACTTCCTGCGCAAGCGCGTCGGCAAGGCGGCCTCGCTCCGGGAGCGCCGGCCCAGCTGATCCCGCCGGCGGGTACGATGTCGGCCATGGCGCGACCGACCCGCCGATCCCCCGCCAGCCCCGTTTCGGCCCGATGATCGTCCCCCGGCTGCGCCCCGAGCGCGATCTGTGGCGGGCCGGTCTCGTGCGCATCGCCGGCGTCGACGAGGTGGGGGTCGCCCCGACCTGCGGGCCGGTCGTGGCGGCGGCGGTGGTCATGCCTCCCGACTGCAAGCGCATCGCGGGCGTCCGGGACTCCAAGACGCTCTCGGCGTCGCAGCGCGAGCGCCTCGACCCGATCATCCGCCGCCGGGCTGTGGCCATCGGCGTCGGTGCGGCATCGGTGGCCGAGATCGACCGCCTCAACATCTACCACGCCACCCACCTGGCGATGCGCCGGGCGATCGCCCGCCTCGGCGGCCACGATCACGTGCTCGTGGACGGCACCCGCATCGTCGGCTTCGAGAGCCACGTAGGTCCCTACACCTCGATCGTCGACGGCGATGCGACCTGCTACTCGATCGCCTGCGCCTCGATCGTGGCCAAGGTCGTGCGCGACCGGTTGATGCGCCTCCTGGCGGTGCGCTACCCCGACTACGGCTGGGAGCACAACGCCGGCTACGCTACGGCCGACCACCGGGCGGCCCTGCGCACGCTCGGCCCGACGCCCTACCACCGGCGCTCGTTCGCACCCGTCCAGGAGGCGCTGCACGGCGTCCAGATGGGCCTCTTGCTCGGTGGCGCGGAGATCTCGGTCGTGGACCTCGATGCGGAGGTTGCCGTCGGGCTGGCGGGCTTGCAGGTCGGGGAGGGCGCCGCGCTGACGGGTCGCATCTGACCCGACCCCCGGCCGGCCCTATCGGGCAGGGCGGGCGATCCCCGCGGGGCGCAGCCCCTGTGCCACCAGCCAGGCCGTGAGCTGGCCGTGGATCGCCGGCGCCCCGACCAGCGGCGAGCCGGTCAGCGGCCAGTCGGCGGGATGGAGCAGGAAGGCGCGGGTCTGCCAGCCGCCCAGGCCACCGTGACTGCCGACGAGCTCCTCGAAGGCCGCGACCTCGTCCGTGTCCGGATCGAGACGCGAGTTGATGACGAGATCGCCGACATCGCTCATCGCGTCCAGGCGGAGCAGGTCGGCGATCGCCTCGCGCCCGAACGGCGCCAGCGGGTCATCGCCCTCGATCCGGTCTTCATCCAGGAAGCGACGGCCGGAGCGGCCGATGGCCACGGCCCCCTGCGCCTGGGAGCGGACCAGGATGAAGCCGATGCCCTCGTGTCCCACCAGGCCGTCGATGAGGCGCGGGAACCTCTCCGTCAGCTCCTCGAGTGTCAGCCGCTTCTCGCTGGCGTTGAGGTAGACGAGGGCCAGGTTGCCCGACGCGCAGACGACCAGGGCCGGTCGCTGCTCGGGCGGGACGACGGCCGGCCCGCCGTGCTCGCGATGCCCGGGCCCGAGGGCGATCGAGCCCTGCTGTGAGCGGTTGCGGAAGATCCAGCTCAGCAGCCGCCCGCCGAGGCCGGCCGCCTGGGCGAGCTCGGTCAGGAGGGCGTTGATCGGCCCCCATTGCTCGACCGTGCCGGTCGCGCTGGTCACCGCCGCCGGCTCCCCGGTCAGCGTCCGGATCATCTCCTCGAGGCTCTGCCCGTAGCGCTGGCGGAACGTCGCGCCCTGGCTCTGGCCGTGGTCGGAGAGGATCACGAAGCGATACGGCCGTGGCGCCTCCGCAGCCACCCGCTCGAGGCCGCCGATGACCTGGTCGAGGCCGTCGAGGGCGTCCAGCGCCTCGCCTCGCTCCGGCCCGGCGTGGTGGGCGATCTCGTCGTAGTCGACGAAATCGGTGTAGATGACCGGCACGCCGCGCAGCACGCGCTCGACGACCAGCGACACCGTCACCTGGCGCAGGACGACGTTGGTGATGCCCCGGACGAGCGGATAGCTCCCGCCCCGGGCGATCCGGGGGACGATGCCGGCCACGCGCTGCCGGCGCGCCTGCCAGAGCTCCTTGCCGGCCTCGCCGATGGTCAGGAACAACGCCCTGGCGAAGGCGAACGGGCTGACGAAGAAGTAGAACCAGCTGCGCGTCGGCCCCAGGGCGGCGGCCGGGTCGGTCAGCCGCGACATGGTCAGGATGCTCTCGGCGGCGCCGCCCGAGAGGAGGTTGCCGATGCTCGAGCCGCCGTTGGCGAGGATCCCGGCCGCGGCGGGCAGGCGGGCCTCGATCGCGGCCGCGTCAGCAGGTCGATTGGAGACCATCAGCCGGCCCGTGGCCTTCTCGTACCAGCGGAAGGCGGGGATGCCGTCGTTGTCGCCGAAGAGGATGCCCGCCTGGCTGGCCGACGTCTGGGACGGCAGGCGGCACTCCCACTCGACCAGGCGATGGCTCGCCGAGCGCACCCAGCGGGCGAGATTGGGCACGCGCCCGGCCCGGATCTGGTTGCGCAGGATCTGGTGCGAGAGGCCGTCGATCTGGATGACGACGAGACCCGGGTACTTGTCGGCCGGCGCGTCCTGGCGGATGAGCTGGCGGACGAGATGGCTGAAGTACGAGTCGTCCTCGCCCAGCGCGATGAACCAGACGATGATCGTGTTGGCCAGCGAGAACAGGATCGCGCACTCGATGACGGCGCCGAGGTCCGCGATGTGGACGCCCGGGACCACCGAGCCGACGAGGAGGACCGCCGCGAACTGGAGGACGATCCCGAGGACGGCGATGGCCAACAGCCCGAGGGGCACGATCAGCCAGAGGATGATGGGCCGGAAGAGGGCATTGAGGGCGGCGATGACGAGGACTGCCGCGAGGATGCTCGGCGGGCCATCGGCGCTGATGCCGGGCACGAGGCCCACGGCGATGGCGAAGGCCACCCAAGCCACCAGCGTGGTCAGGATCAGCCGTCGCAGCAGCGCTCCCGGTCCCGGCCGCCACGTGCGCAGCAGGCGGAGGTGGAGCCGGTAGAAACCCACGAGCCGGAGCAGTGACTCGCGCATCGGATCGAGTCTAGTGGGGCGCGAAGCAGGTTCGTGCCAAGTTCAGCGCGCCGGGAACGACACCCTCTGGCCCGGCGGCGTCACGAGCACCTGTCCCTGGTCGCGATCGGCCAGCGCCGCGAACTCGCGCGGCGGACCGCTCAGACGCTCCGGCCGGACCCGGCCCAAGCCGTACGGCCAGAGCGTGCCCCAGTGGATGGGCACTGCGAAGCGCGGCCGGAGGAGGCGCATCGCGGTCGCCGCCCGGCCGGGATCGAGGTGGCCGGGCCCCAGGCCGGGTCCCCAGCCCCAGACCGGGAGCAGGGCGACGTCGAGGCCGGGTGCGAGGTCGGCCATGCCGGCGAAGAGGTCGGTGTCGCCGGCGAAGTAGGTGCGCCAGCCCTCGGCCTCGAGGAGGAAGCCCAACGCCGCCGCGCGTGGCCCCAGCGGCGGGCGGTAGCCGCCATGGACGGCCGGCGTCCCCGTGACCGTCAGGGGTCCCATGACCAGACGCTCACCCGCGGCAAGCTCGTGGACGTCGTGGAAACCCGCAGCACGCAGGAGGGCGCCGGCCCCGCGGGGCACGGCCAGCCGGACCCCGGGCCCGAGGAGGCGCAAGGAGGGCAGGTCGAAGTGGTCGAGGTGGAGGTGGCTCAGCAGGACCAGGTCGATGTCGGCGTGGAGCGCGGGATCGACCGAAGGGGCAACCCGACGCAGGAGCGTGACCCGGTCGAGGAGGACCGGGTCGGTCAGGATGCGCAGCCCGGCGTGCTCGATGAGGACCGTCGAGTGACCGAGGAACGCCAGGCGCGGGAACGAGTCCACGCCACCCATTGTGGCTTGGATGCCGAGTTCGGTCCTAGAGGGCGGCCCTCTAAACCGGGAAGTTGGAGCGGGAGACGGGATTCGAACCCGCGACATCCAGCTTGGAAGGCTGGCGCTCCACCAACTGAGCTACTCCCGCTCGATCGCTGGACTTGCTAGGGCTTCGGCTTCGGCTTCTTCGGCTTGGGTGGTCGCTTCGGGGTCTTGTCACCCATGGGGACACCTCCTGGCCGGAGTGTAGAGCGGGCGCGCCTGCCGTGCGAGCCCGTCCGGCCGGGATGCCGGCCGATGAAGACGTCGGCGCCGACGGCCTCGCCGAGGTCCACCCGCTGGGCTGTCGCGCGGAACCCGGCCTCCTCCAGCCCGCGCAGCCATTCGGCGCGCGCGAAGAGGCCCTCCAGGTGACGGTCGCGCTCGACCGTGGTCGACCCGTCGGGATGGCGCAGCAGGTAGGCGAAGTCGACGATGTAGGTGGTATCGGCAGGGTCAGGGTCCCAGGTCCAGTCGAGGTAGCGGAGAGCCCGGCCCTCGCCGTCGTGGCCGCCGTGGTCGGTATCCTCGCGGAACGTCTCGCGCACGTAGTCGGGCACGAAGAGGGCCACCCCACCCGGGCGGCAGTGAGCGAAGGCAGTGGCCATCGCCGCCCGCAGATCGGCCTCGCTGGTCAGGTAGCAGACGGCGTCGTGGACGAAGACGGCATCGAAGCTGCGGCCCAGGCGGACCGTGCGCATGTCGCCCACGATGTGCTCGCACTCGGGGTTAAGGGCGCGGCTGACGGCCAGCATGCCCGGCGAGCGGTCGACGAGGGTGAGGCGGAAGTGGCGCTTCAGGTGCGACGCGTTGTTGCCGCCGCCGCTGCCCAGCTCCAGGACCGTCTCGAGTGGACCGTCCACGGACGCGCGCAGGAGCTCGCGGTAGACCGCGGCCTCCTCCGCGTACTCGGCCGGCGCCGAGAGGAGCGGCCACCAATCGGCCAGCTCACGGTAGAGGCGGGGCTCCTGGTCCATGGCCGGGCAAGATACCCTAGCCGGACCGTCGTCCTGTCGCTCGAGGCGCCCGATGGGCCTGCCCGACCTCATCCTTCTCGGCCTGATCCTGACCCCGCTGCTCGGTGCGTGGGCCCTCGCGCTGGCGGACATTCGGCGAAGGGATGACGCGAGCCGCTCATGGAAGGTCGGGTGGGCCGTCCTCACCTTCGTCCTCCCGTTCCTCGGCACGCTCGTCTACCTGCTCTTCCGGCCGGTCGGCCTGACCGCCGAGGAGACCGAAGCGGCGACCGTCAAGCGCGCGTGAAGGACGAGCCGGCATCATCCGCGTATGAGCCACGATGCCGGGGCTGTCCCGACGGCGGATCGACGCACCCTGCGGCGGCGACGCGGCGACGGCGCCGAGGCCCACGTAGCGGCCCATCTGCGCGCTCGCGGGTGGCGGATCCTGGCGGCCCAGCTGCGCGTCGGCCGTGACGAGGTCGACCTGCTGGCCCTCGAGCCCGGGGCGCCGCCCACGATCGTGGTCGTCGAGGTGCGCAGCCGGAGCAACGCTCGCTCCGGGCCGCAGGAGGAGCGGGTCGATGGCGCGAAGGTGCGCCGGCTCTATCGCGCCGCCGCTGCGCTCCGTGCGGCGGGCCGGCTGGCGGACGGGACGAGCCTGCCGTCCGGCCGGTGGCGAGTGGACCTCGTGGCCATCGACCTGGCGGCGGCTGCGGGCTCGCAGGTCGGGCGGCCGGTCGCCCTCCGCCACCTCCGTGGCCTGATCCCGGCCTGAGCCCGGGGAAGGGGAGCCCCGGACCCCTGTGCTATCCTTCCGCCGCCGTCCGGATCGGGCGGCGTCGCGGTCCGCCGCGGCATCACGCACGCGTGCTGCTCCCCGCGGGGGTGCCGCCGGCGCACGGAGCGCCGCCGGTCCGCGGACCCGAGGCGCGCGGAGGCACAACCGGACAGGAGGTTCCCCGCCCCATGCCGCTCGTTTCGATGCGCCTGCTGCTCGAGGCCGGCGTCCACTTCGGACACCAGACGCGGCGCTGGAATCCCAAGATGCGTCCGTACATCTTCGCGGAGCGCAACGGGATCCACATCATCGACCTGGCCCAGACGGTCCAGCGCCTCGATGTCGCCCTCCGCTTCGTGACCGACACGGTCGCCCATGGCGATGCCATCCTCTTCGTCGGGACCAAGAAGCAGGCCCAGGAGCCCGTCGCCGAGGAGGCGACCAGGGCCGGCCAGCCCTACGTCAACCAGCGCTGGCTGGGCGGCATGCTCACGAACTTCGTGACCATCAAGAAGCGGCTGGCGCTCCTCGACCAGCTCGAGGCTCGCCAGGCGAACGGCGACTTCGAGCGGATGTCGAAGAAGGAGGCCTCCCGCCTCGTCGACGAGATGTCGCGCCTGCAGCGAACGGTCGGCGGCATGCGCAAGATGAAGCGGCTGCCCGGCGCCGTGTTCATCGTGGACCCCCATCGCGAGCGGATCGCGACCGTCGAGGCCCGCAAGCTCGAGGTCCCGGTCATCGGTACGGGCGACACCAACGTCGACCCCGACGAGCTCGACTACATCATCCCCGCTAACGACGACGCCATCCGGGCCATCCGGCTGCTCTGCTCCCTGGTGGCCGATGCGGCCATGGAGGGCGCCCGCCAGCGGGCGGCCCGGGCCGAGATGGAGCCTCTCGAGGAGGAGCCGCAGGCCGCGCAGCTCGGCGAGACGGCCAGCGACGAGCTGGTCGCGGCCGTCGCCGCCGGCGGGGCGCTCTCCTTCGAACCCGACCCGGAGGAGGAAGAGGCGCTCCTGCCCGTCCACGGCCGGGCCATCGACGATCGGCCGCACCGGCCGGTCGCGGCGGAGCCGGAGGAAGTCGCCGCTGAAGAGACGGCTCTCCAGTAGGCGATGCGGGAACGAGGACGGCCAACGAGATGACCACACCCACCATCGGCGCGGCGGCGGTGAAGCAGCTGCGCGATCTGACGGGCGCCGGGTTCATGGACTGCAAGCACGCCCTCGAGGAGACCGGGGGCGACATCGAGCGGGCCGTGGCGCTGCTCAGCGAACGCAACCAGGCATCGGCGGCCATGAAGGCCGGCCGCGAGGCCCGTGAGGGCCTCATCTACAGCTACGTCCATACGGGCGGCCGGATCGGCTCGCTCATCGAGGTCAACTGCGAGACCGACTTCGTGGCCCGCACGGACCAGTTCCAGAGGCTCGTGCGCGACCTGGCCATGCAGGTCGTCGCCCTGCACCCGCTGTACACGACGGTCGAGGCCATCCCGGCGCAGGCGCTCGAGGCGCGGCGGACGGAGATCCTGGCCGACGAGTCGGTGGCCCGGAAGCCGCTGGCCATCCGGGAGCAGATCGTCGACGGCCAGCTCAAGAAGTGGTACCAGCAGGTGGTGCTCCACGAGCAGCCCTTCCGGGACACGGAGCTGACCGTGGGCCAGCTGATCGTCCAGTCGATCGCCACGATCGGCGAGGCCATCCGGGTCCGCCGCTTCGTCCGCTTCGAGCTGGGGGAAGAGTCGTGAGCGAGGTCCCAACCCCGACCTACTCCCGGATCCTGGTCAAGATCTCCGGTGAGGCCCTGCTCGGGGACCGTGCCTACGGTGTCGACCCGGCCTACTGCGCCTTCGTCGCCGGGCAGCTGGTGTCGGTCCACGAACTCGGCGTCGAGGTCGCGGTGGTGGTGGGCGGCGGCAACATCTTCCGCGGCCTGGCCGCCGCGGCGAAGGGCATGGACCGCGCCACCGGCGACTACATGGGCATGCTGGCCACGACGATGAACGCCCTGGCCCTCCAGGACGCCATCGAGAAGGCCGGCGTGCTGACCCGGGTCATGAGCGCCATCGCCATGAACGAGGTCGCCGAGCCGTACATCCGGCGGCGCGCCGTCCGCCACCTCGAAAAGGGCCGCGTGGTCATCTTCGCGGCCGGCACTGGCAACCCCTACTTCACGACCGATACGGCGGCAGCCCTGCGGGCGGTGGAGATCGGCGCCCAGGTCATCCTCAAGGCGACCAAGGTCGATGGCGTCTACGACCGGGATCCGACCGGCGATCCCTCGGCGACGCGCTACGAGCATCTGACCTACGCCCAGGTCCTGAACGACCATCTCCAGGCGCTCGATGCCACGGCCGTCACGCTGTGCATGGAGAACGACCTGCCCATCATCGTCTTCAACCTCAACGACCCGGACAACATCCGGCGGGTCGCCTTGGGCGCGGCGGTGGGCACCCTCATCGACGGAGGCAAGGCCCGATGACCCAGGACAGCGCCGAGGTCGAGGCGCGCATGGAGCGCGCCGTCGAGGCCATGGAGCGCGACTTCGCGGCGATCCGGACCGGTCGCGCTTCCCCGGCCCTCGTCGAGCGCCTTCACGTCGAGTACTACGGCACCCAGACGCCGCTCAACCAGCTGGCCGGCATCAGCGTCCCGGAGCCGCACCAGATCGTCATCCAACCCTGGGACCGGAGCGCCCTGGGGGCCATCGAGAAGGCGATCCTGAAGAGCGACATCGGCCTCATGCCCAACGTCGACGGCACGGTCGTGCGCCTCAATCTGCCGCCGCTGACCGAAGAGCGTCGCAGGGACATCGTCAAGCTCGTCCACAGGCGCATGGAGGAGGCCCGGGTCGAGATCCGGAACCAGCGCCGCGACGCCGCCGACGACATCAAGCGCCGCGAGCGCTCGGGCGAGATCGGCGTCGACGACGGGCGCCGCGAGCTCGAACTCCTGCAACGAGTCACCGACCGCTGGATCGCCGACGTCGACCGCCTCGGCAAGCTCAAGGAGCAGGAGGTCCTGGAGGTCTGATGGCCCGAGCCGAGCCGCCAGCGAGGGGCGCCCCGAGCGTGGTCGCCGAGCGGCGGGCCGTGCTCGATGCCTCACCCGTCATCTTCGAGGGCGCCGACGCGGACGCCGAGGCCACGCCGCCCCGCCACGTGGCCGTGATCATGGACGGCAACCGGCGTTGGGCGCGTGAGCGCGGCCTGTCCGAAGCCGAGGGCCATGCCGCCGGCGTCGAGGCCATCCGGCCGCTCCTCCGCCGGGCCACCGAGCGGGGTGTTTCGGTCCTCTCCCTCTACGCCTTCAGCCGGGAGAACTGGTCGCGCTCCGAGGACGAAGTCCATACCCTCTTCGCCCTCCTCGAGTCGGCCATCCGCGACGAGACCCCCGAACTGGTCCGGCAGGGCGTCCGGGTGCGCATCCTGGGGCGCCTGGCCGAGCTGCCCGGACCGACCCGCGGCTCGATCGAAGAGGCCCTGGCGGCCACCGCCGCCGGCACGCGGATGACCCTCAACGTCGCCTTCAACTACTCGGGCCGCTCCGAGATCGTCGACGCGGTCCGGCGCTGCATCGCCGACGGGCTGGCCCCCGCGACCATCGACGAGGCGGCCCTCGAGGCCCGCCTCTACACGGCCGACCTGCCCGACCCGGACCTGCTCATCCGGACCGGCGGCGACCTGCGCATCAGCAACTTCCTGATCTGGCAGGCCGCCTACGCCGAGCTCTACTTCACCGAGCGCCTCTGGCCCGACTTCGGACCCGACGCGTTCGACGAGGCACTGGCCGAGTACGCCCGCCGCTCGCGGCGTTTCGGGCGCTAGGTCCTGCGGCTCGCTCGATGCTGCGCACCCGGGTCCTCAGCGCGGTCGGGCTGATCCCGGTCGTCGCCCTCGTCCTGCTCGCCGGCGAGCCGTGGCTGGGTCTCCTCGTGCTCATCGTCGCCGGCCTGGCCGCGCGCGAGGCCTTCGCGCTGCTCAAGGAGGCCGGCGTCGCGGCCGAGCCCGTCGTGGGCATCGTCATCGCCCTCGTCCTCGTCGGCTCGAGCTGGCTGCTGGGCGATCGGCTGGGCGAGGTCTGGCTGCTGGCCGGCGTCGGCATCGTCGTGGCGGCCGTCGGCGCGACGCTGCGTTTCGATCCCCGGGAAGGGTTCCAGATCTGGTTGGGGACGGTCTTCGGCGCCCTCTACATCGGGCTGCTGGCGTTCCTGCTGCTCATCGTGGGCAACGCGAGGGGCATGCCCGCGAGCGCCCCGCTCGCCGCCTGGCTTGATGGGGGCCGTGGCTGGCTGCTCGTCGGCGTGCTCGCCGTGTGGGCCTACGACACGGGCGCCTACTTCGCCGGCCGGACCTTCGGGCGGCGCAGCTTCATGGCCCACATCTCGCCGCTCAAGACCTGGGAGGGGGTCGCCGGAGGGATCGTCCTGGCCGTGATCGTCACGTTCGTGACGCTCTGGGCCGTCGGCGGCTGGGTGCCCGGCGCGCTCGTCCTCGGCCCGGCCGTGGGGGTCGCCGCGCAGGTCGGCGATCTGGCCGAGTCGATGCTCAAGCGCGCCGCCGGGGCGAAGGACTCCGGAACGCTCATCCCCGGCCACGGCGGCATGCTCGACCGGATCGACTCGATCCTCTTCGCCGGCCCGGTCGTCTACTTCTATCTGATCCTCGTTGGCGCGGCCGGCTGAGTGGGGCCCGCGCGTGCGGGTCGCCGTCCTCGGGTCCACGGGTTCGATCGGCCGCCAGGCGCTCGAGGTCCTGGCCGGCCTCGAGGATGGCTTCGAGGTCGTCGCCCTCGCCGCCGCCAGTCGCGGCGCGGAGCTCGCTGACCAGGCCGCTGCCGCCCGACCCAGGATCGTCGCCGTCGCCGATCGCACGGTCCGGGCTGGCCTGATCGTCCCGGCAGGCACCGAGGTCGACGACTCCGAGGATGGGCTCCTGCGCCTGGCCACGCTCGAGGACGTCGACATGGTCGTCGTTGGCACGACCGGCATCGTCAGCCTCGGCCCCGTCCTGGCCGCCCTTGGCGCGGGCAAGATCGTGGCCACCGCCAACAAGGAGACGCTCGTGGCGGGGGGCCACCTGGTCATGGCCATCGCCAGCGCGCGGGCCGCTGAGGTCGCC
>JBIOIE010000032.1:0-11182 GCA_044449605.1 Candidatus Limnocylindrales bacterium
AGACCCAGGTCATCACCCGGCGCATCGCCTGGCTGATCGCCACCCGCCGCGCCCGGCCGGAGGAGATCCTGGCCCTGACCTTCACGGAGAAGGCCGCGGACGAGATGCAGGCGCGCGTCGACGTGCTGGTGCCGTATGGCCGGGCCGAAACCGCCATCCAGACCTTCCACGCCTTCGGCGACCGGCTCGTCCGCGACCATGCCTTCGAGCTTGGTTTGCCGGGCGAGCCGCGGGTCGTGAGCCGGGCGGAGGCGACCGTGCTCCTGGAGGCGCGGCTCGAAGCCCTTGGCCTGGTCCACTACCGGCCGATCGCCCAGCCGAACCGCTTCCTCGGCGCCTTGGTCGACCTCTTCGCGCGGGCCAAGGACGAGGACGTCGATCCAGACGCCTACGCCACCTTCGCGGCCGAGCTGACCGCCGCGGCCGCCGCCGGGTCCGATGAGGCGCTGGCCGAGCGGGCCAGCCGCCAGGCGGAGCTGGCGCGGGCGTATGCGGCCTACCAGGGACTCCTCGCCGAGGCCGGCGCGATCGACCATGGCGACCAGTTGGCTCTCGCGGTGCGCCTTCTGCGCGAGCACGCGTCCGTGCGTGCCGACGTGCTCGGGCGCTACCGCTACCTCCTCGTCGACGAGTTCCAGGACACGAACCCGGCCCAGTTCGAGCTGGTGCGCCTGCTGTCCGGGCCCGCGCGCAACGTGACCGTCGTCGGGGATGACGACCAGGCCATCTACGCGTTCCGGGGCGCGGCCGTCGAGAACCTGCTCGGCTTCGAGGCGGCCTTCCCCGGCGCGGCCACCGTCGTCCTGCGCCGGAACCACCGTTCCCGCGCGCCGATCGTCGACGCCGCCCGCCGCCTCATCTGCCACAACGACCCCCATCGCCTCGAAACGCGCACCGGCATCGACAAGGGCCCCCGGTCCGTCCGCCGTGCCCGGCCGCGGCCGGTCGTGGCCCGGGCCTTCGGATCCGTGGCCGACGAGGCCGACTGGGTCGCCGAGGAGATCGGCCGGCGCCTCCGGCGCGGGGCGCACGCCCGGGGACTGGCGGTGCTCGTCCGGACGAACGCGGACGCCGAGCCCGTCCTGCGCAGCCTGAACATGGCCGGCATCCCCTGGCGCTTCAGCGGCGGGTCGGGGCTCTACGCCCGCCCCATCGTGCGCGAGCTGCTGGCGTTCCTGCGCGTGGTCGCCGATCTCGAACGAAGCGTCGACCTGTATGCCCTGGCGACCGCCGAGCCCTACCACCTCGGAGGCACGGACCTCAGCGCCATCCTCGAGGCGGCCCGGCGACGTCATCGCTCGCTCTGGGCGACCCTGACCGAGCTGCTCGAGCAGCCGGGCCTCCTGCGTCTCGAACCGGCCTCGCGCCGGGCCCTCGAGCGCCTCGTCGCCGACCTGCGCGCGTCCTCGGAGATGGCCCACCGGCGTCCCGCCGGGGAGGTCCTCTACGACCACTTGCGCCGGAGCGGCCGGCTGGCTCGCCTGGCCGCCGCCGGCGACGAGGGCGAGCGAGATCTCCAGGACGTGGCCCGCTTCTTCGCCATCGTCCGCTCCGCCGGGGACCTGCTGCCCGACGATCGGGCGGTCGTCCTGGCCGACCACCTCACGGCCCTCGTCGACGGCGGGGACGACCCCGGCGCCGAGTCGGACGATGGCGCGGACGTCGTCTCGGTGCTCACGGTTCATCGCGCCAAGGGCCTCGAATTCGCCACGGTCTTCCTCGTCGGCCTCGCCGACGGCCGCTTCCCCGGCCGTGGCCGGCGCGAAGCCCTGGCGTTGCCGCCCGAGCTGGTTCGCTCTTCGACCGGCGTGGACGCCGAGGCGCCCTTTGCCGAAGAGCGCCGCCTCTGCTACGTGGCCATGACCCGCGCCCGGGACGAGCTGCTCCTGAGCTACGCCGCCCACGGCGAGCGAGGTCGCACCCGCCGCCCGTCGCCCTTCATCGCCGAGGCCCTCGACGTGGTGCCGGTCCCGATCGACGGGCGCGGCTCGCTGGCCGTCATCGAGGCCGCCGGCACGCCGCCGGTGGCGCCGGTCAGGCCAGCACTTGCCCTGGATCCGGACGCGCCGCTCGTGCTCAGCTACTCCCAGGTCGATACCTACGGTCGCTGTCCGCGGCGCTACCAGTACCGGCACGTCATCGGCGTACCGGAGCCCGCCCACCATGCGCTGGCTTACGGCAGCGCCCTCCATCAGGCTGCGGCGGCCTTCGGCCTGTCGCGGATGAAGGGCCGGCCGCTGGACGAGGCCGGGGTCGTCGCCGCGCTCGACGCGCACTGGTCGAGCGAGGGCTTCCTCTCGCTCGACCACGAGACAGAGCGCTACGCGGCCGCGCGGGCGGCGATCCTGCGCTTCCGGGCAGGGGAACTGGCCTCCGGCGTGGGGCCGCCGAGCGGCGTCGAGGAGCGTTTCGACTTCCGCCTCGACGCGGACCGCCTGGTCGGCCGCTTCGACCGCCTCGACGAGACAGCACAGGGCACCATCATCACCGACTACAAGTCGGGTGGCGACATCCGCGACGCGGCGCGGGCGCGACAGAAGGCCAGGGAGTCGCTCCAGCTGGCCATCTACGCACTGGCCCACGAGGCCCGTTCGGGGAGCCCGCCGGCGGCCGTCCAGCTCCATTTCCTGGATTCCGGGTTCGTCGGACAAGTGCCGGTCGAGCCGAAGCGCCTCGAGGTTGCCCGGGAGCGAGTACGGGCCGTCGCTGCTGGCATCAGGGCCGGGGACTTCGGCGCTCAACCGGATCCGGTGACCTGCGGGGGCTGCCCCTTCCGGAGGATCTGCCCGGCATCGGCGGCCTGACCGGGGAGGTCGGGGGCGAAGGGCCGGACGCTAGACTCGGGCGGTGAATGCCGCCGATCGTCGGGCCAGCCTGGGCCTGCTCGGTGCCGCGGTCCTGGGCTGGGTGGCCGTCGCGTTCCTCCTCACGACGCGCTCGCCGGTCGGCGATGCCGGCCTCCAGTTCTTCGCGGCAGGCTTGCTGGGGATCGCCTTCACGGTGACCGCGACGCCGCTCTTCTGGCTGGCCAAGTTCGCGCGCCACCGGCGGATCGCCTACCGGGGGGACTGGCCGCTCGCCGTCCGCCGGGGTGCCGTCGTCGGCCTCGTCGTGGCGGTGCTCGTGGTCCTGCGCGTCGAGGATGCCTTCAGCGTGCCCCTCGCCCTGTTCATCGTGGTCATGGCCACGATCATCGAGGTGGGCCTCTCCAGGCAGCGCTAGCGGCGCAGCGCGGGGTAGGATGGCAGCGCGCCCCGCTGGACCAGGGTCCCGGAACCGGCGGCGTCCCGACGGGAGCCTCCCGTGCCCGACTCCCCCCGTCCCAGCTTTGCCGTCGCCAACGGCTGGGACCGGAGCTTCCCGGTCTTCGCCGATCGCGACCTGCCCAGCTACGTCGGTTCGCCCACCTACTGCAAGTGCGACCTGGTCAAGGACGCGGCGGCGCTTGCCGAGCGCCGGCCCGACGTGGCCATCGTCGGGGCGCCATTCGACGACGGCGTCAGCCATCGCTCGGGGGCCCGCTTCGGGCCCCGGGCCATCCGCGAGGCGACCTACACCCAGGGCGACCACTCCCTCCAGCTCGACGTCGAGCCCTGGGCACACCTCGATGTCGTCGACGCCGGCGACGCCAACATCGTGCCGGCCTGGATCGAACGCGGGCACGCCTTCATCTACCGCAAGGTCGCCGAGGTTGCGGCCAGCGGCGCGGTGCCCATCATCCTTGGCGGCGACCACTCCATCACCTGGCCGTCGGCGACCGCCGTCGCCGAGGCCATCGCGCCGAGGCGACTTGGCATCGTCCACTTCGACGCCCACGCCGACACGGCGCCCGACGACTTCGGCGTGCTGGCCGGCCATGGCACGCCGATGCGCCGGCTCATCGAGTCCGGGGCGGTCGCCGGTCGCAACTTCGTCCAGGTCGGGCTGCGCGGCTACTGGCCAGGGCCAGCGGTGTTCGCCTGGATGCAGGAGCAGGGCATGCGCTGGCACAAGATGCGCGAGATCGAGGAGCTTGGCGCCGAGGCGGTCATCGACGCCGCCATCGCCGAGGCCCTCGACGGGCCCGAGATGATCTACCTGTCCCTCGACGTCGACGACGTCGACCCGGGCATGGCCCCGGGCACCGGCACCCCGGAACCCGGCGGCATGCTCAGCCGCGAGATGCTGCGCGCCGTCCGCCGCATCGTCGGCCGGGTCGAGCTGGCGGCGATGGACATCGTCGAGGTCTCGCCGCCGTACGATCACGCCGAGATCACCGCGATGTTCGCCCACCGCGCCGCCCTCGAGGCCATCAGCGCCCTGGCCGTCAAGAAGCGCGACGGGCAGCGGGTGCGCCTCGCCGACTGAGCCCGAGGGAGGGACAGGACCGATGAGCATGGACGCGGGCGTGGATCTGGGCCGGGCCCCGGCCGAGCCGTTCGGCGCCGTCAAGGCCCGCCTGGCCGCCGCGGTCGAGTCTGCCCGCGACGAGATCGTCGGGCTCAGCCACGCCATCCACGCCGACCCGGAGCCGGCCTTCGAGGAGCATCGTGCGGCGGCCCGCGTCGCCGAGGCGGCCGCCCGCCATGGTTACGCCGTGACGTTCCCGGCCGGCAGCCTGGCGACCGCGGTGCGAGCCACCCTGCCCGGTGGCCGCGGCCGCGATGGGCCGCGCATCGGCATCCTCGCCGAGTACGACGCGCTGCCCGGCCTCGGCCATGGCTGCGGCCATAACTCGATGGCCGCCAGTGGGGTCGGCGCGGCCATCGCCCTGGCCGCCGTGGCGCCCCAGCTGCGGGGCGAGATCGTGTTCCTGGGCACGCCCGCGGAGGAGCGCGGCTCGGGCAAGCAGTTCATGCTCGACGACGGGCTCTTCGAGGGTCTCGATGCCGCGCTCCTCTACCACCCCTCGGACCGGACCTCGGTGGCCTGCCTGCTGCTCGCCAGCGAGGACGTCGACGTCGCCTTCACGGGGCTCCAGGCGCACGCGGCGGCCGAGCCCTGGATGGGTCGCAACGCCCTCGATGCACTCGTCCTGCTCTTCTCGTCGATCGGCCTGTGGCGCCAGCAGCTCCGCCCCGAGGCGCGCGTCCACGGCATCGTCATCGAGGGCGGCACCGCCGCCAACATCATCCCCGCCCGGGCGGCGGGCCGGTTCATGATCCGCAGCACCGACCCGGCCTACTTCGCCGAGTTGCGGACGCGCTTCGGGGAGATGGTCAAGGCCGCCGCGCTGGCCACCGGGACGCAGGCTGAGGCGGTCTTCTCCGGCGGCTCTACGACGATGCGCGACAACACCACCCTGGCCGCCCGCTTCCGGGCCAACCTCACGGCCTACGGGGTCACCGACCTGGGCCCCGATCCGGAGCACGTCGGCAGCTCGGACATGGGCAACGTGAGCTGGAAGCTGCCGACCATCCACCCCTCGATCGCGATCTGCGACGAGGGCGTGCCCGGCCACTCCCCGGCCTTCCGGGACGCGGCGGCCACGCCCCGGGCGGACGAGGTGACGCTCCTGGCGGCCACGGTCGTGGCCCAGACGGCGTACGAGCTGTTGGCCGATCCCCGCCTCGTCGAGGCTGCCTGGCGCGAGTTCCGGGGTGCCTGAAAAGCCCGGGCGGCGGGCCGGGACACCCCGGCGCCGCAACGCATCGTCGGGGGCGGCGCTGCTGGCGCGCCTCTACGACCTGGACCTGGCCGGCGACGAGGGCTCCGACCCGGGCGACCTCGACCTCTATCTCGCCCTCGCCGCGCAGCTCGAAGGCCCGATCCTCGAGCTGGCCGCCGGCAGCGGCCGCATCGTCGTGCCCCTCGCGGCCGCCGGCCATGCCGTCGTTGGTGTCGATCGCGACGCCGCGATGCTCGCCCGAGCGCGGGCCGCCTGGGCCGGGGCCGACAAGGGGAGGGCCCGGGGATCGCTCGAGCTGGTCGAGGCCGACCTCCGCTCGGTCGAGCTGGGGGCCCGTTTCGACCTCGTCATCCTGGCCCTCAATGGCCTGTTGCTGATGGGCAACGCGAACGATCAGCAGGCCGCACTCTCAGCGATGGCCCGCCACCTGCGGCCCGGACACGGGCGGGCCGTCGTCGACGTCTGGCTACCCGGCCCGGACGACCTGGCTGCCTACGACGGCCGCCTCGTCGACGAGTGGCAGCGCCCCGATCCGGAGAGCGGCGACGTGGTGGCCAAGCTCAGCAGCGCCCGTTTCGAGCCGGCCACCGCCGAGGTCGAACTGGTCACGCTGTTCGATTCTTGGCCCGCCGGGGGCGGTCCGCTGACCCGTGTCGCGCGGACGGACCGGATGCGGCTCCTGGGGCCGGCCGAGCTGGCGGGCATGGCCGCCGCGGCCGGCCTGCGCACGGAGCAGCTCGCCGGCGACTACGGCCTGAGCCCCTTCGGGCCCGGCGCCGAACGGGTCGTGCTCGTGGCGGGCTTGGTATAGTCGGGCTCGATGTCCACCGCTTCGACCCAGATCCGGCTCCTGCTGGTCGAAGACGTCCCCGAGGTCGCGCGCTACATCCGCGGCCTGCTCAACTCGCAGAGCCAGATCCGCCTCCTCGATGTCGTCACGGACGGCCGCAAGGTGGCCGAGCGGGTCAAGGACCTGCGCCCGGACGTCATGGTCATCGACTCGCTGCTGCAGGGCAAGGTGCGCGGTCTCGGCGTCGCCGCGGCCCTGCGCGCCGGCGGCCAGCACATTCCCACCATCGTGCTCGCGGCGCCGCCCTGGCGGGTCGTGGCCGATACTTCACGGGGCGTCGACCATGTCCTGGCCATGCCCTTCACGGGGTTCGACATGATCACTCTCATCAAGACCCTGGCGGCCAAGGCCGAGGCGGAAGACCTCGACCAGCGCTCGTCCGTCTACGCCATCTTCTCGCCCAAGGGCGGCGTGGGCAAGACGACCATCGCCTTCAACGTCGCCGTGGCTCTCCAGCGCAAGCGGGAGGTCAACACGCTGCTCGTTGACGGCAACCTCCAGTTCGGCGACGTTCGCGCGCTCCTGGGTGTCCCCGCCGACGCGCCCTCGATCCTGGAACTGCCCGCCGACCGGATCACCGACACCGACCTGGCCGATGTGGTCTGGCACGACCCTTCCGGCATCGACGCGTTGCTCGCCCCGCCGCGCATCGAGCTGCACGAGATGGTCTCCGCCCGCGAGCTGGAGAAGACGATCCAGTTCCTGCGCCGCATCTACCCGGTGATCGTCGTCGACACGCCGGCCGACACGAGCGAGAAGACGATGGCCTTCCTTGACTCGAGCGACTTCATCATCGAGGTCATCACCCACGACGCGATGGCCATCCACAGCGCCCTGGAGATGGCCGACCTGTTCCGGGCCCTGGGGACGGCCCCGGCCAAGGTCCATTACCTGGTCAACCGGGCTGAATGGACCGGGGGCATCCCCCCGACGGACCTGGCGGCGGCGCTCGGGCGGGCCCCGAGGTTCGCCCTGCCCAGCGGCGGCAATCTGGTCGCCGAATCGAACAATCGGGGCGTGCCCTTCGTCATCGCGGACCCGGCAGCGCCGATCAGCGTGGCCGTCCAGACGGTCGCCGATGGCCTCATCGACCTGATGGCCGCGGGCATCGAAGCCAGCGCCTGAGCATCGTGCCGGACACGCGCCCGATCGGCTTCTTCGATTCGGGCGTCGGCGGCCTGACCGTCCTGCGCGAGGTCATCCGGCGCCTCCCCGCAGAGTCGACGATCTACCTCGGCGACAACCTGCGCACGCCCTACGGTCCGCGCGCGGACGACGAGGTCCGCCGCTTCAGCCTCGAGTGCCTGGACGAGCTGGCGGCCCGCGACGTCAAGGCCATCGTCGTGGCCTGCAACACCTCGAGCGCGGTGGCCCTGCCGGCCATGCGGGCGCGCTACGACGTGCCCATCGTCGGGGTCGTCCGGCCGGGCGCGACGGCTGCCGCCCTCGCCACCCGGACCCGGCGGGTCGGCGTCATCGCCACCCCGGCGACGGTCCGCTCGCGGGCCTACTTCAACGCCATCAAGGACGAGAACCCCTTCGTCGAGGTCTACGAGCACGCCACGCCGGAGCTGGTGCCCCTCGTCGAGGCCGGCCGCCTCGAGGGACCCGAGGTCGAGGCGGCCATCGCCCGCTCCCTGGCGCCGCTGCTCGGCGAGCGAGGCGCCGACGGTGAGTTCGTCTTCCCGCTGCCGGCCGACGGGCGCATCGACACGCTCCTCCTCGGCTGCACGCACTATCCGCTCCTCGCGCCGCTCATCGAGCGCGCCGTCGGCCCGGGCATCGCGGTCATCGACTCGGCGTCGGCGACGGCGAGCGCGCTGGCCGGACTCCTCGAGGTCAACGCCCTCGCGGCCCCGGATCCCGCCCCCGGGGCGGCAGGGGCCGACCATCTGCAACTCACCACCGGCGACGCCCTGGCCTTTCGGCGAACCGCCCAGCGCCTGTTCGGCCAGCTCTTCCCGACCGTCGAGCAGGTCGTCGTCCAGGGGGCCGCATGAGCGGGAGCGCCCGGCCCTTCGCCGCCCGGCGCCAACGGCGCGACCGGAGCTGGGGCCTCGGCC
The DNA here is from genome assembly GCA_044449605.1 of Candidatus Limnocylindrales bacterium. GTDB lineage: Bacteria > Chloroflexota > Limnocylindria > Limnocylindrales > CSP1-4 > CSP1-4. The sequence continues at coordinate 8,522 of JBIOIE010000032.1, forward strand.
TGGCCATCGGCATCGGCGCAGGGGTCGTCATCGGCCTCATCGGCCGCCGTGCGGACGAAGTCGCCCGGCGCGGGCTCGTCGATTGGCGCGAGGCAGAGGCCATCGCCGCCCGGCGCCTGCGGGCCGCACCGGGCACCCTCCACCCGGCCGAGCTGGCAGCGAGCGAACCCGCCTGGTCGGCCATCATGGAACGCATCGTGCCGGTCCTCGAGGCGCGTCTGGGGCAGCCGTTGCCCGGCATCGTCGGGCGCCACGCTGTCGTCGACCGGGCCGGCTGGGCCGCCGCCAACCTCGTCATCTTCCGCGACCTCTTCGACCGCCTCGAGCCGGCCCTCGTGGGACCGCTCGGGGCGAGCCGCCCGCCGGGCGCCGCCGTGGCCGCCCTGGCCAATCGCTTCATCGCCACCCAGCAGCTCGGGTACCTGCTCGGCTTCCTCGGCCTGCGGGTCCTCGGCCAGTACGACATGGCCATCCTCTCGGCCGAGGCGGCGCCGGGACGGCTCCTCTTCGTCGAGGAGAACATCCGAGGCCTGGCCCGTCAGCTGGATGTGCCGCTGGGCGACATGCGCACCTGGATCGCCCTCCACGAGACCACCCATGCCTTCGAGTTCGAGGCCCATCCCTGGCTGCGCCCCTACCTGGCCGAGCGGGTCGAACGTCTCCTGGCGGCCCTCCTCGAGGACGCCCAGGCGCTCCGCGTGCGCGGCCTGCCCGAGCTCCTGCGCCGGGTGCGCCGGACCGACGGCGACGTCTTCGCCGGCCTGCTGGGCGCCGAGCAGCGGCGCCTGCTGCGCGAGACCCGGGTCGCGATGAGCCTGCTGGAGGGCTTCAGCGACTGGGTCATGGACCAGGTCGGCGGGGAGCTGGTGCGCGACGTGGCCACGGTCCGGGCCCGCTTCGAGGCCCGCCGGGCGGCGCCGCGGCGCGGGTTGGACGCGCTCATCGCGCGTCTCAGCGGCCTCGACCTGAAGCTCGAGCAGTACCGGCGCGGTGAGCGCTTCGTCTCGGGCGTCGTCGCCATCGCCGGCGTGGACGCGGTGGGCTGGCTGTGGAGCGGCGTCGAGGCGCTGCCCAGCGAGGTCGAACTGGCCGATCCGGCGGCTTGGCTGCGGCGCATGGGCCGGGCGGCCGCCGCATGAGCGGCGAGGCGGGGCGCCGACCGGACGAGAGCGTCGGCCCGGGCAAGGGGCCCGGCGGCGTGCCGGCCGCGATCGCCCTGACGCCGATCCTCTCGGCCCGCTACCGGCCCGTGGACCTCGAGCGGATCCGCGAGGCCGCCCCCGGGTCGCGCATCGTGGCCGTATCGCTCGAGGGCCTGGCCGACGCGCCGCTCGACGACGTCGAGGTGCTCCTCCGGGGACCCCTTCCAGCGGCCGTCTTCGACCGCCTCCTGGCCCGCTGCCCGCAGCTCAGCTGGGTCCACTCCGCGACGGCCGGCGTCGAGCGCGTGCTGACGCCGGCGGCCCTCGCGCGGGGCCTGGCCATCAGCAACGCCCGGGGCGTCTTCAGCCGGCCCATCGCCGAGTACGTGATGTTGATGATCCTCACCGTCGCCCGCCGCCTGCCCCAGCTCCTCGAGCTGCAGCGCGAGCGGACCTGGCAGCCCCTCGAGGCCCGGGAGATGCGCGACGTGACCGTCGGCATCGTCGGTCTCGGCTCGATCGGGCGGGCGGTCGCCGCGCTGGCCACGGCCTTCGGCTGCCGGGTCATCGCCACTCGCCGCCAGGCCGGGGCGGGCGCTTCCGGGCTGCCTCCGACCGAGGGCGACGAGATGCCGGCCGTCGAGCCGGTCGTCGACCGCCTGTTGCCGCCTGACGGCCTGCCCGAGCTGCTGGCGGCGAGCGACTTCGTGGTCCTGGCCCTGCCCCTCACGCCCGAGACCCAGGACGTCATCGACGACGCCGCCCTGGCGGCCATGCGGCCCGATGCCTGGCTCATCAACGTCGCCCGCGGCCGCCTCGTCGACGAGCGGGCGCTCCTCCGGGCCCTGCGCGAGCGGCGCATCGGGGGCGCCATCCTGGATACGTTCCGGGACGAGCCGCTGCCCTCCGAATCGGCCTTCTACGATCTCGACAACGTCATCGTCACGCCCGGCACGAGCTGGTCCAGCCGGCGCGTCCTGGAACGCAGCATCGAGCTGTTCTGCGAGAACCTGCGCCTCTTCAGGGCGGGCCAGCCGCTGCGCAACCGGGTGGACCCCAGGGTCGGCTACTGACCGTGCAGATCGCCATCGTCGGGCTGGCCGGCTCGGGCAAGACGACCGTCTTCAACACCCTCACCCGGGGCCACGCCGAGACCGGCGGCTTCGGCGGGCTGACCGTCAACGTCGGCGTGGTCAAGGTCCCCGATGAGCGCCTGACCCGGCTCACGGCCCTGTTCCATCCCCGCCGCGAAGTGCCGGCCGACGTCACCTACGTCGACCTGCCCGCCCCGCCCTCGGCGGCGGACGGGGGTGCGGGAGCCAACGACCTGCCCGCCGAGGCGCTCGCCCGGCTGCGCAACGCCGACGCGCTGCTCCACGTCGTGCGCGCCTTCGATGATGCGGCCGTGCCCCATCCCGACGGCGCCGTCGACCCCGGGCGCGACGTCGAGCGGTTCGAGCTGGAGCTGGTGCTGGCCGATCACGCGGTGGCCGAGAAGCGCCTCGAGAAGCTGCGCGTG
>JBIOIE010000033.1:0-11017 GCA_044449605.1 Candidatus Limnocylindrales bacterium
CTCACCTCAGGCCTCGCGGACGCGGCGCAGGAAGTCCTCGTCGAGGTCCATGTCGGGCTCGCGCTGGGGCGGCGCCGGCACCGGCTCCTGACCGACCGAGAGGCGGGTCCCGAGGGCCTCGACCGGCACCTCGAGGAAACGGACCTGGGCGAAGGGGAAGACGAAGACCGAGTCGGAGGCGTCGATGAACGAGGGCCGCTGGCCGCCCGTGGTGGTCACGTTCGTGCACACGAGGACCACGTCCGTGGCCAGGGGCAGGCTCTCCATGTCGACGAAGAGGGGCTGGTCACCGATGAGGTGGAGGGTCGCCTTGCGGATCACGGGACGAGCGTAACAGAGGGCCACACCAACGGCCGGACTCCACGACCGGCCAGGCCGACACTCAGCCCGGGTCGAGCAGGGCCGTCGGCAGCAGCGCCCCGTCGACCAGGCGGACGAGGCCGCGCAGCTGCAGGAGGGTCACCGCTCCGGCCACCGCCGCTGGCGGCAAGCCCGTGCCCGCCGTGATCGTCTCGAGGCTGCCCGGGGCGCGGGCGATGAGCCTGGCCACCGTGCGCTCCACCTCGCCCAGGCCGACCGTGCTGTTCACAGCCGCAGCGGCCCCGACCCGTGCACCCACGTCGGCCGCTGCCCTGCCGATGCCCAGCGCGGCCAGGTCCTCGTCCAGTTCGCCGACGCCGATGAGCGGGCGTGCGGGCGTCTCACGCAGCAGGCGCAGGCAGCCGGCGGTGGACGGATCTCCCGGCCGGCCCGGGGCAACGAAGAGCGGCCGACCCAGCTCGAGCGCGTGGTGGGCCGTGTTGATCGCGCCACTCTTGGCGGGGGCCTCGACGACGAGCACCGCGTCGGCAAGGGCCGCCAGGAGGCGATTGCGGCGTGGGAACATGCCCTTGCCCGACGGTTTGCCGGGCGCCAGTTCGCTGACCACCGCGCCGCCCCCTTCGAGGATCCCCCGGACCAGCGCACGGTGGGCGCGCGGGCCCGGCTGCTCATGGCTCGCGCCGATGAAGGCGACGGTCCGTCCGCCGGCCTCGAGCGTGGCCGCGTGCGCCGCGCCGTCGATGCCGATGGCCAGGCCGGAGACGATGAGCGCCGAGCCGTCCACGAGGTGCCGGGTCAGCCGGGCGGCGAAGGCCCGCCCGAAAGGCGTCGGGCGGCGGGTACCGACGACGGCCACGGCGAAGTCGGGCTCCAGGGCGGCGACGTCGCCCCAGCCATAGAGGACCGGCGGCGGCAGGCCCAGGACGTCGAAGCGCGAGGGATAGCCGGGATCGAGCGGGGTCAGCGTCCACAGATCGAGCCGCGCGAGGGCGTCGATGGCCGGGCGTGGGTCGCGTGCCGTGGCCTCCACACGAGCGACCACTTCGGCGTCGAGTCGGCCGCCCTCCCCGCCCTGCGACACCGGACGGGCAAGCCGACCGGCGCGCGCCGCATCGAGCACTCCGGCCGCGCCGCCGTAGCGCGCGATGAGCCGGGTCAGCGTCGCGCCGCCGACGCCCTCGATGGCTGCCAGGGCCAGCCACGCCTCGCGCTCGCGGGTCTCCATCGGGCGGTCAGGCGGCGAACGCCGCGCCCAGGCGTTCGGAGCCGGGGTCGCCGAGGCCAGCGGCGGCGAGGATCGTCGCCTCGTCGACCCGCTCGCCGCCTTCGAGGTCGGCGATCGTCCGGGCCACGCGCAGGAGGCGATGGACGCTGCGCGCCGAGAGGTGGCTGGCCTCGGCCAGGTCGGCCAGGCGACCGCGGGCCCGCGCATCGGGATCCGCAACCTTGACGATCTCGGCACCCGTCAGCTCGGCGTTGAGCCGGCCCCCGTTGCGGGCCCGGCCGCGCTCGCGGGCGGCCGCCACCCGGGCTGCCACCGGGGCGCTTGGTTCCGGAAGTGGGCCCGCCAGCAACTCATGGGGCCTGACGCGCAGCAGGCCGACGCGCAGGTCGATGCGGTCCAGCAGCGGGCCGCTCACCCGGCGCACGTAGCGCTCGGGTTCGTTGGGCGGACAGCGGCAGGCCCGCTCCGGATCGCCCGAGTAGCCGCAACGGCAGGGGTTCATGGCCGCGACCAGTTGGATCCGGGCCGGATAGCGAACCTGCCCCGCCGCCCGCGAGATGACGACGCTGCCCTCCTCCAGCGGCTGGCGCAGGGCATCGAGCACGCCCCGATCGAACTCCGCCAGCTCGTCGAGGAAGAGCGTGCCCCGATGGGCCATGGTGACCTCGCCCGGCAGCAGGCGCGGTCCGCCACCGACCAGCGCGGCGTAGCTGGCCGTGTGGTGCGGCGCCCGGAAGGGCCGCTGGCGAGCGAGACGACGGCCATCGCCGAGCAGCCCGGCGACGCTGGCGATGACCGCGACCTCGAGCGCCTCTGAGTCGTCGAGCGGCGGCAGGAGGCCCGGGATGGCCCGCGCCAGGAGCGTCTTGCCGGCGCCGGGTGGACCGACCATCAAGAGGTTGTGGCCGCCGGCCAGGGCGATCTCGAGGGCCCAGCGGGCGAACGGCTGGCCGTGGACCTCGGCCAGGTCGACCGGGTCGACGCCCGCGACGAGGGTCACCTCGCCGCCCTCGGCATCGGGGGCCGCCTCCCCTGCCGGCTCGCCGGGCGGACGGCGGGACGGCCCCGAGACGCCGATGCTCGGACGGCGCGTGGCCGACATCGCCCGGCGACCGCGGGGACCGGCCACGAGGCGGGCGGCGTCGTCCAGCCCGTCCAGGGCCACGACCTCAACCCCCTCGACGAGGCGCGCCTCGGAGACGTTGGCGGCCGGGACCGCCACGCGACGATGGCCGGCCCGGGCGAGCGTCGCGACCATCGGCAGCACCCCCGCGATGGGGCGCACCGTCCCGTCCAGCGACAGTTCCCCGAGCAGGGCCCAGGCGCCGCCGCCGGTCCGGATCTGGTCGGAGGCGACGAGGATGCCGACGGCGATGGCCAGGTCGTAGGCGGCGCCGTGCTTGCGCCGGTCGGCCGGGGCCAGGTTCACGGTGATGCGGCTGGCGGGATAGACGAAGCCGGCGTTGCGGATGGCCGCGCGCACTCGCTCGCGAGCCTCGGACAGGGCGGCGTCGGGCAGGCCCACGATGTGGCAGATGGGCAGACCAGGACTGACGTCGACCTCGACCCGCACGAGGGCGCCGTGCAGGCCGCTGGTCACCGCGGTGACGAGGGTCGCGAGCATCGGCCGAGGCTAGAGACGTCAGCTCACCGGCGCCTGCACCGCCCCTTCACACGCAGTTGACAGGATCGACAGCGCGAGCGACGGCGGGCTACCGTCGGCCGGTCATGACCCCGCTTCCCGATGGAGTCGGGTCGCGGCAGCGACCTGCGCGGCCGACGGCCTAGCTCGCCGCGCGGGCGGCGAGCAGGGGCACGGCTCCGGTCCGGGCGGCCTGCCGATCGAGCTCCCTGGCGAAGCTGACGATGGCCCGGCCGAGGCGCGACGTTGGCTGGCTGAGCATGAACGGGGCCCCGCTGTTGAAGGCGCTGACCGCGGTCCGGTAGTCGTTGGGGATCTGGAACTCGACCTTGCGCTTGAGAGCGCCCTCGGCCTTCGAGACGTTGATGCCGGTCTGGGCGCCGTCGCGGTTGAGGACGAGATGGATCTTCTCGCGGACCACGCCCAGACTGGCCATCGTCTCGAGGACGAGGCGGACGTTCTTGAGGCTGGACAGGTCGGCGGTCATGACCACGTAGAGCGAGTCGGCGGCGGTGATGACGTCGAGGTTCGTCTCGTCGAGCCGTTTGTCGATGTCGATGAGCACGTAGTCGTACATCGTCTTGAGCGTCTCGATGATCCGGATCAGGTGGCGCTGGTCGGTGCTGATCAGCTCCGCCGCCTCGGGCGTCGGCGGCGCGAGGAGCACGTCGATCCCGGATTCGTGGTGGGCGACCACCCCGCGCAGCAGATCCCGGTCGATGGTCGTGGCCGATACGGCATCGACGATCGATTTGCGTTCGAGGTCGAGGTCGAGGAAGACGCGGTGATCGCCGAACTGGAGGTTGCCGTCGACGAGCACGACCCGGCGGTGAAGCGCGCGCTGGAGGGCGATGGCCGTGTTGATGGCGAGGGTCGTCGTGCCCACGCCGCCCCGCGCGCCGTAGAACGCATAGGTCCGCCCCAGCGATCCCACGCCCGTGTCCTGGAGCTTGGGTGCGTAGCGGGCCAGGAGGCCCTTGATGCGGGCCAGCAGCTCGGCCGGATGGAAGGGCTTGCCCTGGTCGTCGTCGGCGCCCGCGCGCAGGCCGAGGACGCGCTGTCGGAGGTCGGCCCGATCGCTGAGCAGGATGATCGGCACGTGGGCCTTCGACACGGCCTCGCCGGCCCGGATCCGCGCGGTGACCTCGTAGCCGCCCATCTTGGGCAGCGCCACGGCCAGGAGGATGAGATCCGGGCGGTCCGTGGACCAGCGCTTGAGACCCTCGGCGCCGGTCCGCGCGACCACGACGTCGTAGCCCTCCTGGCTGAGCAGGTAGGTGACGGTGCGCTGGGTCGCGGGATCGTCGTCGACGAGCAGGATCGTGGCGGCCATGGACTCCTCTGCTTATGGGCTCGGATCGCCGCGCCGGCCCCCGAGCCGCTTACGGCGCGGCAATGGCGGAGATGGTACCGCCACAGCCCCGACCGGCTCGCGCCGTGGAGCCTGGAGCGTGCGCAGGCTCAGCCCTTGCCGTCTCCGCGGTCGAGATAGCCGGCCAGCGGCTTGAGCAACTGGGTGAACTCCATGGGGATGATGTACTTCGTCGCCGCGCCCGTGCCGAGCACCTTGAGCGCCTCGAGGTACTGGAGGGCCATCGTCTTCTCGTCGACGCCCTTGGCCGCCTCGAAGATCTGCTTGAGGGCCTGGTTGAAGCCTTCCGCGCGAAGGATGGCCGCCTGGCGTTCGCCCTCGGCGCGCAGGATGTTCGACTGCTTGTCGCCCTCGGCGACGTTGATCGTGCTCTGGCGCTGGCCTTCCGACTCGGTGATCACGGCGCGCCGCGTCCGCTCGGCGGAGAGCTGCCGGTTCATCGCGTCCTGGACGTCGCGCGGCGGGGTGATCTCGCGGATCTCGACGGTGGTGACCTTGCCGCCCCAGCGCTCGGTCACCTCGTCCAGCTTGGTGCGCAGGACCTCGTTGATCTGCTCGCGCTTGGAGAGCACCTCGTCGAGGAGGATGTCGCCGATGACGGCGCGCAGGGTCGTCGTGGCCACGCCCTGCAGGGCGCCCGCGAAGTAGGCGACGTTGACGACCGACTTGAGCGGGTCGACGATCTTCCAGTAGATGAGGAAGTCGACGCTGATCGGCGCGTTGTCCTTGGTGATCGTCGTCTGGGACGGCACCTCGATGAACTGCTCGCGGACATCGACGATCTTGGGCTTCCAGATGATGGGCACGAGGAACTGGAGGCCGGGTCCGCGGACGTATTCGTCCTTCGCCTGCCCGAGGCGGTAGACGACCATCATCTGGCCCTGGTTGACGACCCGCACCGAGAGGTACAGGAAGACGAACACCACCAGGAGCACGACCAGGAGCCCCAGGACCAGACCGACGACGCTGTCCATGCTTCTCCTTCTCTAGACCGGCGAGCCGCCGGATCCGACGGGCTCGACGACGACGACCAGGCCTTCCTGCCTGACGATGCGAACCGGTGTCCCGCGGGGCAGGACGCTGCCGTCCTGGCTGCGGGCGGACCACTCCTCCTCGACCGCGAAGACGGTCCCGAGGGGCTCGGTCGGCCGGCGGATCTCGCCGACCACCCCTGGCTCCATGTACGGCCCCGCCATCGAGGGAGATGCTGGCAGCCTCCGCTGACGGACGACCGCTCCCACGATGACCGCCACGATGGCGGCACTCACGAGGCCCACCGCGGCGATGACGGGGATGGCCACGCTGACCGCCGGCTCCGTGGGACTGCCCGTGCCCGTGTACAGCGCAGCGGCGCCGAGGACGAAGCAGACGATGCCGCCGACGGCCAGGAGGCCGTGGCTGGTGACCGTCACCTCGAGCATGAAGAGGACGGCGGCGAGGGCCAACAGGAGCAGCCCGCCCACGTTGAGGGGCAGGCTGCCGAAGCCGATGAAGGCCAGGATGATGGCCAGGCCGCCCAGGATGCCGGTCACGAAGTTCGGGTGCCACAGCTCGATGAGCAGGCCGTAGAAGCCGACCGTGAAGAGGATGAAGGCGATGTTCGGGTCGGCCAGCAGGTGCAGGAAGGCCTCGAACGGGTTCATGCCCGTCTCCTCGGTCACCGCCCCGGCCGTGGCCAGCGTGACCGAGGCCCCGTTGACCGTGACGGTCTTCCCGTCGATCGCGGCGAGGAGCGCCGGCAGGTCCGCGGCGATGCCGTCCACGAGGCCCTTGTCGACGGCCTCCTGGGCCGAGTAGGCGGTCGCCGTGTCGACCGTGGCCACAGCGGCCGCGACGTTGCGCCCGCGCGCCTCGGCGATGGTGGTCATGAACGTGATCGCGTCGTTCTTGACCTTCACGCCCTCCGTGCCGGTGATATCCGCGCCCCCGCTGCCGACGGGCGAGGCGGCCCCGATGTTCGTGCCCGGGGCCATGTAGGCGAGGTTGCCGGCAAGGGTGATGAAGGTCCCGGCACTGGCAGCGTGGGCGCCCCCGGGCGCGACCCAGACGATGACCGGCAGGGGCGCCTCGAGGAGCGTGCCCACGATCGAGCGGGTGGCCTCCAGGTCGCCGCCGGGCGTGTCCAAACGAACGACCGCCGCCGTCGCCCCCGAGGCGGCCGCGGCCGCGATGGAATCGTGCACATAAGCGGCCATGACCTGGTCGACGATGCCTGACGTCGGGATCACGACCACCCGCGGTGTCGCAGCGGCCGCGCCGGTCGCCCCCGCGAGATAGAGGCCCAGGACGGCCAGCACGAGCGACAGGCGGGTGACGAAGGCGACACGGCGGCGGGGCATGGCTGGCACTCTCCGCCCGATTATCCCACCCCCACTCCGCGACCCCGTTCCACGTCGAGGGAATCAAGGAGCAAGGCGCTCCACGACTCCAGGCCCTCGCGCACCGCTTGCACCTCGGCGAGCGTGGCGAAGGCGCCGCTGAGCTTCTCTCGCTCCCGGATGGCCACCGGCCGCCCGGCCGCATCGGCCAGGTAGACCACCCCGAGGTGGACCGCGCCGACGGGATCGGCGTCGTCATTGAGAAGGCCGTAGCGCCGGAAGCGGGGCGTGAAGGCGGCCTCGATCTCCTCGCGCCACTCCCGACGCAGGCCGCCCCGGAGGTCGGCGTCGCCCGGGTCGACGTGGCCGCCGATGCCGATCGACCAGCGCTCGTGGAGGCGGGCATCGGCCCCCCGCCGGCTGCGCCGCATCAGGAAGAGGCGCTCGCCGTCGCGCAAGACGAGGTAGGGGATCACCTGCTTCCAGGCGGGGTCCGGTTCGAGCGCCGAACGGGGCCGGAATGAGGCCTCGCTCGCGATGATCTCGAGGAAGGGGCGCAGGCCGCTCCGGCGCAGGCCGCTCCGGGGCAGGCCGGGCGGCAGCGCGGTGCGGGGCACGGCGAGCACCAGCTCGTCCACGCGGACGCGGCCCTCTAGGACGGCTCGGGCGGCGGCGGCGCCGCGCGAGCGGCCACGGCGGCCAGCTCGGCCGCGAGGGCCTCCACGGCCGCGCCCGGGTCGGCCGATGCGACGATCCCGGCGAGGCGCTCCTGCCAGGCCTCGAGCCGGGCGCGGTAGCCGCGCAGCGCCTCCCCGGCCAGGTCGGCGTTGAGGGCGAGCATCCCGGCCCCGAGCTCCGGATCGCCCCTCGCCAGGCGGGTCGCGTCGCGCCATCCGCCGGCGGCCAGACGCACCGCGAGGTCGGACCCGGGCAAGGCCGCGGCCGCCTCGACGAGGGCCACGGCGGCGAGCAGGGGCAGATGGCTGATCGTGGCCACGGCCCGGTCGTGAGCCGTCGCATCGAGCTCGACGGGCAGCGCCCCGCAGGCCAGCGCCAGGCGCCTGACGAGATCGACGTCCGCCGCGCTGGCCGCCGGTCCCGGCAGGATCGCCCAGGGCCGGTCAACGAAGAGGTCCGGGGAGGCGGCGCCGTAGCCGCGCGTCTCGCGCCCACTCAGCGGGTGGCCGCCCACGAAGCGCAGGCCGGGCACACGCCCGGCCGCGACGGCCACGGGCCGCTGGACGCCGGTCACGTCGGTCAACAGCTGGCCCGCGACCGCGATGGCGGGGCCCACCCGCGCCACGAGGTCGACGTTGGCCGCCGGGCTGGCCGCCAGCAGGACGAGATGGGCGTCGGCACAGGCCGCCAGGAGCTCCCCGGGGACGTCCGCGACGATCCCCTCGCGCAGGGCGCGCTCCGGCGCCGCCGGGGAACGGCTCCAGGCACTGACGCGCCAGCCGCCCGGGTCGCGGGTCGCCAGGGCACGGGCGATCGAGCCGCCGATGAGCCCGAAGCCGAGGATCGCCAGGCGGACCATGGGCCGGAGTCTAGCCGGACCCCGATGGCGCGCGTCCGTGACCGGGCGTCAGCCCTCCGGCCGGCGGCGCTCGCCAAGCCGGCGCTCACTGGCCCGCCGCTCGATGCCGTCCGGCGGGCCCGGGTCGTCGGGCGGGTTCTGGCGCCGGTTGACCTGGCGGCGGTGGGAGACCCGGCGCTCGAGGTTGAGCGGCGCGCCGCAGCGCGGGCAGCGCCGTTCGTCGGTGAAGAGCGCCTCGATGGGGACGGTCGTGAAGATCTTGCGGCCGCACGACCAGCAGGCGAGCGAAGGCATCCCGGGCGTTACTCCCTCGGTCGGTTCATCGGCCGATGGCCGGCAGCGCTTCGAGCGCGGCGGCGACCTTCTCGGCCGGGTACTCGTAGTCCTCGAGGTCCCCGGCCAGGTAGCGCTCGTAGGCCGAGAGATCGAAGTGGCCATGGCCGCAGAGGTTGAAGAGGATGACCGTCGGCTTGCCCTCGGCCTTGGCTCGCAGGGCCTCGTCGATGGCGACCTTGATGGCGTGCGTGGGCTCGGGCGCGGGCAGGATGCCCTCGCTCCGCGCGAAACGGACGCCGGCCTCGAAGGTCGCCCGCTGGTGGACGGCCCGGGCTTCGATGTCGCCGTGCTCCTTGAGCAGCGAGACCAGCGGCGACATGCCGTGGTAGCGCAGGCCGCCGGCGTGGATCGGCTCGGGGATGAAGCCGTGGCCGAGGGTGTGCATCTTGACCAACGGGGTCATCTGGGCGGTGTCGCCGAAGTCGTAGGCGTAGACGCCCCGGGTCAGGCTCGGGGCCGCCTCCGGCTCGGCGGCGATGACCTTGTATCTCGTGCCGCCGCGGAACGTCCGGCCCAGCCATGGGAACGCCAGGCCGGCGAAGTTCGAGCCACCGCCGGCGCAGCCGATGATGACCTCCGGCTCCTCGCCCGCCATCTCCATCTGCAGGATCGTCTCCTGACCGATGACGGTCTGGTGGAGGAGCACGAAGTCGAAGACCGAGCCGAGCGAGTACTTCGTGCCGGGGTGGGTGACCGTGTCCTCGATGGCCTCGCTGATGGCCACCCCGAGCGACCCCGTGTGGTCGGGCGTCTCGGCCAGGATCTTGCGCCCGTAGGCCGTGTCGAAGCTGGGGCTGGGCACGACCTGCGCCCCGTAGGTCTCCATGAGGTTGCGCCGGTAGGGCTTCTGGTCGTAGCTCGCGCGGACCATGAAGACCTTGACCTCGAGGCCGAAGACGGCGCCGGCGAAGGCGAGCGCGCTGCCCCACTGGCCGGCGCCGGTCTCGGTCGCCAGGCGGGTCGCGCCCTCGGCCTTGTTGTAGTAGGCCTGGGCCAGCGCCGTGTTGGGCTTGTGGCTGCCCGAGGGGCTGCCGCCCTCGTACTTGTAGTAGATGTGGGCGGGCGTATCGAGGGCCGCCTCGAGGCGGTGGGCCCGGTAGAGCGGGCTCGGCCGGTAGAGCCGATAGGCGTCGCGGACCGGCTCGGGGATCCCGATCTCGCGGTCCTGGCTGACGACCTGCTTGATCAGCTCCATCGGGAAGAGCGGGGCCAGGTCCGCCGGGCCGATCGGCTGGCCGGTCCCGGGGTGGAGGACCGGGGCGGGCGCGACCGGCAGGTCCGCGGCGATGTTGTACCAGGCGCGCGGGATGCGCTCCTCGTCGAGCACGAACTTCGTCTGGCTGGACATCGGGGGGACCTCGCTGCTGGGACGACCGGCGTCAGGGGATGCGGAATCTAGCCGTGCCGGGCCGTCCCCCGCAAGTGTTCGGTCAAGTCCCGGCCGAGCGCGGCGCTGCTGATCGGCTCGTGGCGGGCGCCCTGACGGCCCAGATCGCTCCGGTAGAGCGTGATCCGATCGGCCAGCCAGACGGTGGGCTGGGCCGCGAAGGCGGTCCTGAGGTGACTGGCCAGGGCCTCGGGAGCCCGCCGGGCGACGGTCAGATGGGGGAACGAGACACCCACCTCGCCGACGGCAACCAAGCCGGGCAGGGTCGCCAGGCGGGCCCGCAGCGAGGCCTCGAGCGCCCCGACCGCGGCGGCCCCCTCCCCGACGCCCAGCCACGAGACACGTGGCCGGCCGCGGCCGCCGAAGTGGCCGGCGCCGCCGATGGCCAGACGGAAGGGCGCGCTTCGGGCGGCCACGTCGTCGACGATCGCCGCGACCGCGGGCACGCGGACGACCGGGATGGAACCGAGGAATACGAGCGTCAGGTGGACATCGTCGGGTTCGGTCCAGCGCGCGTCGGGGAAGGCCGCCCGCATCGGGGCCAGCCGCGTCGCCAGCTCGCGCAGCACGGCCGTCGCGGGGGCGAGGGCGACATAGCAGCGCCAGGGAGTGCCGCCGGAGGCCATGGCGCTGGGCACCGGGCGATCGGACTCGTCCGGGCCGTCAGTCGTTGTAGAGCCGCTCCTCGATGAGTTTCTCCTGGACCGTCCGGCCGTTGGGATCCAGGCAGGAGTACTCGAAATGCTTCTCGAATTCCAGGTCGATGTTGTCCTGGCCGCCGCGGTTCTTCTCGACCGAGAGGATGATCCAGTCCCGGAAGCGCTGGGCCTGGTAGGGGTTGAACTCGATGTTGACCTTGGCCACGATGTGGTACTTCTC
>JBIOIE010000034.1:0-10987 GCA_044449605.1 Candidatus Limnocylindrales bacterium
CATCCCGGCTACGGCTTCCTCTCCGAGGACGACGCCTTCGCGGAGATGACCCGGGCCCATGGCCTGGCCTTCATCGGCCCGCCGCCGGATGTGCTTGAGCGCTTCGCCTCGAAGGCCGGCACGCGCCAGTTGCTGGGCGGCTACGGCCTGCCCACGATCCCCGGCTCGGAGGGCATGCTCCGGGACGACGCCCATGCCCTCGTCGAGGCCGAGAAGATCGGCTACCCGGTGCTCATCAAGCCCTCCGCCGGGGGCGGCGGGCGGGGCATGCGTATGGTCCGCACCAAGCGTGAGCTGGAGCAGGCCCTCACGATCTGCCGCTCCGAGGCCCAGGCCGCCTTCGGCGACGACTCGCTCTACCTCGAGAAGTGGCTCGAGGAGAACCGCCACGTCGAGGTCCAGGTCATCGTCGACCGCTACGGCAACGGCGTCCATGTCGGCGAGCGCGACTGCTCGGTCCAGCGTCGCCACCAGAAGATCGTCGAGGAGTCGCCCTCGCCGGCCCTCGACGAGGGCTCCCGGCAGCGCCTCTGCGAGGGCGCCGTGGCCGCCGTCGTGGCCGCCGGCTACGAGAACGTCGGCACCCTCGAGTTCCTGGTCGATCGAGAGGGCCACTACTTCTTCATCGAGCTGAACTGCCGCATCCAGGTCGAGCACCCGGTCAGCGAGATGCGCTACGGGATCGACATGGTCGCCGAGCAGATCCGCATCGCCGCCGGCGAGCCCCTCGGCTACACCCAGGAGGATCTCGTCGGCGTCGGCCACGCCATCGAATTCAGGATCAACGCCGAGGACGTGGCCCACGATTTCCGGCCCCAGGCCGGGACCGTGTCCCGCTATCTCGCTCCGGGCGGCCCCGGCGTACGCATGGACTCGCACCTCTTTGCGGGCTACGAGGTGCCGCCCTACTACGACTCATTGTTGGGCAAGCTCATCGTCTGGGCCGAGGATCGGCCGGCGGCGATCGCCCGTGCTCGCGTGGCGCTCGACGAGCTGGTCGTGGACGGCCTGCTCACGAACGCCCCCTTCCATCGGGCGATCCTGGCCAACAACGCCTTCGTCGAGGGCTCCTTCACGACGAACCTTCTCGACCGGGTCGGCAGCGCCGCCTTCGTGGCCGCGGCGGCGAAGGGCTAGCCGACCATGACCGACAGCCCGCCCGAGGGCCGCGACGTGGGGGCCGCCAACGGCGTGATCCATTCGGCGCGCGAGATCATGGCCCTCATCCCCCACCGCTGGCCGATGCTGATGGTCGACCGGATCGTCGAGTACGAGCCGGAGCGGCAGCGCATCGTCGGCCAGAAGGCCGTGACCGCGACCGAGTGGTACTTCCAGGGTCACTTCCCCGGCCTGCCGGTGATGCCCGGCGTGCTCCAGGTCGAGGCGCTGGCCCAGACGATGGCGGTCTACGTGGCCAAGCAGGAGGGCTTCGGCGACCGCATCGGCCTGTTCGCGAGCATCGACGAGTGCCGCTTCAAGCGGGTCGTGCAGCCCGGCGACACGCTCCGCCTCGAGGTCACGATGGAGAAGCTGGGCCGCCGCTTCGGACGCGGCCGGGCCGTCGCCAGCGTCGATGGCGAGGTCGCCTGCGAGGCCCTCATCAGCTTCATCATCCCGCCCGAGGGGGTCCTCCGCTGATGGCCACCCGGGTCGCCGTGCTGGGCGACATCCACGGCAACCTGGCCGCCCTGGAGGCCGCCCTCAAGGAGATCGAGCGGGCCAAGCCCGATCGCCTCGCCATCACCGGCGACCTGGTCATGAACGGCCCCCGGCCGGCCGAGGTCGTGGCCCGCGTCCGGGTCCTCGAGGCGGGAGGGGCCCTGGTCGTGCAAGGCAACACCGACATCGCGGTCGCCGACCTCGACTTCTCGGCCGCCTTCCCGTGGCTCGACGAGGTGCCCGCCGCGCAGCGGGCCGTCGCCGAGTGGACGCGCGACCAGCTCGACGACGAGGACCTGGCCTGGCTCGCCCGGCTGCCCGCTGAGCGGCGCCTCCACGATGAGGAGCTGATGGCGCTCGTCTGCCATGCCTCGCCGGGCAGCCAGACGGACGGGCTGGCGAGCGACCTCGACCCATCGGTGACGATCCAGCGCATCACCCGCACCGACGCCCGGGCCATCCTGTGCGGCCACACGCACGTCGCCGATGTGCGCGACTTCGGGCGCCGCCTCGTGGTCAACCCGGGTTCCTGCGGCTACGCCTTCGACGGCGATCCGGGCGCGGCGTGGGCGATCCTGACCATCGACGGCGACACCGTCGCAGGCGAGCTCCGCCGCACGGCCTACGACCCCGTGCCGACCGCCGCTGAGGTCAGCGCCCGCGGCCTGCCGGGCGACGTCTACCGGGCCGCCACGATCCGGACCGGGCGTTTCGTGCGGTGAGCGGGCCGACCCCGCTGGGCCGGCGCCGGGTCGTGGTCACCGGTATGGGCGCGGTGACCCCCCTCGGCAACGACGCGGCCACCTTCTGGACGAACCTCGTCGCCGGCCGCTCGGGGCTGCGCACGATCGAATCCTTCGACCCGGGCCGCCTGACCAGCCGGATGGCCGGCGAGGTCCGCGACTTCGACGCCTCCGGGGTGCTGGATCGCAAGGAGCTGCGCCGGACCGATCGCTTCACCCAGATGTCGCTCGTGGCCACCCGTGAGGCCGCCCGTCAGGCCGGCCTGCCCGACCGCCTGGAGGGTGCCCTGGCCGAGGAGAGCGGCGTGTTCATCGGCTCTGGCCTGGGCGGCACGGCCACGTTCTTCGACCAGATCGGCGTCTTCACGACGCGCGGACCGGACCGGCTCAGCCCCTTCTTCGTGCCCATGGCCATCCTCAACATGGCGGCCGGGCAGGCGGCCATCTCGACCGGCGCGCTTGGCCCCAACCTGGCCACGGTCACCGCCTGCGCCTCGAGCGGCCACGCCATCGGCGAGGCGGCGGAGACGATCCTGCGCGGCGACGCCGAGCTGATGTTCGCGGGCGGCAGCGAGGCGTCCGTCGTCGAGGGCCTCATCGGCGCCTTTGCGGCGATGCGCGCGCTGTCCACGCGGAATGACGATCCCGTCGGAGCCAGTCGGCCCTTCGACCACCGGCGCGACGGCTTCGTCGTCGCCGAGGGCGCGGCGACGCTGGTCCTGGAAGAGGCGACCCACGCCCAACGGCGGGGCGCCCGGATCCTCGCCGAGGTGAGCGGCTACGGCGCCAGCGCCGACGCCTACCACGCCACGCTGCCGGCACCAGGGGGCAGTGGCGCCGTCCGGGCCTCTCGCCGGGCGCTGGCCAAGGCCGGCGTCACGCCGGCCGAGGTCGACCTTGTGAGCGCCCACGCCACGAGCACGCTGGAGGGCGACCCGGCCGAGCTGGCCTGCTTCCGGGCCCTCTTCGGGGCCGACGCCTCGAAGGTCAGCATCTCGGCCATCAAGAGCGCCATCGGCCACACGCTCGGAGCAGCCGGCGCCATCGCCGCCGTGGCCGCGGTCGGCTCGATCCTCGAGGGCTGGGTACCGCCCACCCTCAACCTCGTCGAGCCCGACGATCGTGTCGGCGATCTCGATTGCACGCCCCTGACGGCACGGCAGCGCGACGTTCGGGTCGCCCTCGTCAACGCCTTCGGGTTCGGCGGCCACAACTCCGCCCTCGTCCTGCGCCGCTGGGAGGCCTGAGCGATGCCCGACGAGCCCGAGCCCAGCGCGGCTCGCGAGCCGGCCGAGCCCAGCCAGGCCGGCGAGCTGCTGGCGCTGATCGGCCGCCTGGAGGGCGTCCTCGCCCGCTCGGGGCTGGGGGAGCTGGAGGTCGAGGCCGGCCAGACCACGCTCGTCCTGCGCACCGCGGCGTCACTGGCACCCGGACCGGCCGCGCCCGTCATGACTGCGACGCCCGCGCCGGTCGCCACTGTCGCTCCCCCCGTTCCCCTGGCCGAGGCCGCCGAGCAGTACCACGCGGTCCTGGCGCCCCTGACCGGCATCTTCTACAGCGCGCCGGCGCCCGACGCCGCGCCCTACGTCCAGGTCGGCACCGAGGTCGTGGCCGGTCAGGTCATCGGCCTCATCGAGGCCATGAAGCTCTTCAACGAGATCAAGTGCGATGTCGCCGGGCGGGTGGTCCGCCTGGTGGCCGTGAGCGGCAAGCTGGTCAAGGCGAAGCAACCCCTCATCGAAGTGGAGCCGACATGAGCGAGGCGAGAATGGAGGCGCCGCGACCGGCGAGCGTGCGCATCACCGGCTGGGGCATGTACGCGCCGGAGCGGGTCCTCAGCAACGCCGACCTCGAGAAGCTCGTGGACACGTCGGACGAGTGGATCGTCAGCCGCACCGGCATCCGCGAGCGCCGCGTCGCCGCGCCCCACGAGACGACGGCGACGCTCGCCGCCATCGCCGCCAAACGGGCCCTGGCGGTCGCCGGCCTGGACCCCGACACGCTCGACATGATCATCGTGGCCACGCTCACGCCCGACTATCCGATGCCCTCGACGGCCGTCCTCGTCAAGGAAGCCATCGGCAACCACACCGCTGCGGGCATGGACGTGGCGGCGGCCTGCTCGGGCTTCGTGTTTGCCTACGCAACGGCCGATTCGATGATCCGCAGCGGCCTCTACCGGAACGTGCTCGTGTGCGGCGCCGAGCTGCTCAGCCGCTACGTCGACTTCAACGACCGCAACACCTGTGTCCTCTTCGGCGATGGCGCCGGTGCGGTGATCCTGTCCGCCTCGGACGAGGTGGGCGGCGGGATGCAGGGCCTCCAGCTGACGACCGATCCCGATGGCGCCTACATGATCTGGCTGCCCTCGGGCGGCTCGCGCAGCCCCGTCAGCCATGAGACGGTCAGTCGGGGCGAGCACTTCATCCGCATGGAGGGCCGGGAGACCTACCGCTTCGCCACGAAGACGCTGGCGACGTCGGCCCTCAGTGCGATCCACAAAGCCGGCTGGACCCTCGACGACATCGACCTGGTCATCCCCCACCAGGCCAACATCCGGATCATCGAGTCGGTGGCCAAGGGCCTTGGCCTGCCCATGAGCCGGATGTTCGTCAACGTCGACCGCTACGGCAACACCTCGGCGGCGTCGGTCGCCATCGCCCTCGCCGAGGCCGTCGACAGCGGCCGCATCAAGCCCGGCGACAAGATCGTCTTCGTCGCCTTCGGGGCCGGCTTCACGTCCGGTGCGATCGCCCTCGAATGGACGGCCGACCCTCGTGACGGGCTGCGCGCCCGGGCCGTGGATCCGGTCGCCAGCGTTCGCGCTCCGGTCGACTGGGATTCGGTCGACCCGATGCCGCCGCGTTTGCGCGAGATCATGGCCGCCGGACCGCCCGTGCCCCTCGACGACGTCGTGCCCGGCGAGCCCGGTCAACGCGCCGGCCGCGCCGCGGCGGGAGCCCAGGAGGAGGTCGGGGCATGATCGATCTGACCGGCCGCGCCGCCGTCGTCACGGGTGGCTCGCGGGGCATCGGGCGGGCCATCGGCCTGCGCCTGGCCATGCAGGGCGCCGACGTCTGCTTCAGTTTCCGGGGCAATCCCGAGGCCGCCGAGGAGACGCGCGCCGCCATCGCGGCGCTGGGCCGCAAGGCCGTCACCTTCCAGGCCGACGCTCGCGACCCGGAGGCCGCCGATGCGCTCGTCAAGACGGCTCTCGAGGCCTTCGGCAAGCTCGACATCCTGGTCAACAACGCAGGCATCACCCGCGACGACCTGATCCTGCGTATGAGCCCCGAGGCCTTCCGCGACGTGCTCGAGACGAATCTCTTCGGGGCCTTCTACGCCACCAAGGCGGCTACCCGGCCGATGCTCCGGGCCCGCTCCGGGCGGATCATCAACATCACCAGCGTGTCGGGCCAGGCCGGCCAGGCCGGCCAGGCCAACTACTCGTCGGCCAAGGCCGGCCTCATCGGGCTGACCAAGGCGACCGCCCGCGAGCTGGCCAGCCGGGGCATCACCTGCAACGCCGTGGCGCCGGGCTTCGTGCTCACCGAGCTGACCCGGGGCCTTGCCGACGAACTGAAGCAGCGGATCGTCGACGCAACCCCGCTGGGCCGCTTCGGGACCGCCGAGGAGATCGCCGCCGCGGTCGCCTTCCTCGCCTCCGACGAGGCCGCCTTCATCACCGGCCAG
Source organism: Candidatus Limnocylindrales bacterium (assembly GCA_044449605.1). Lineage (GTDB taxonomy): Bacteria > Chloroflexota > Limnocylindria > Limnocylindrales > CSP1-4 > CSP1-4. Next base: position 6,096 of record JBIOIE010000034.1, read on the forward strand.
GTCCTCGCCGTCGACGGCGGGCTGGTGATGATGTAGCTCAGGGCCGGACGATCTGGGTGACGACGAAGACGATCGACAGGAGCGCCAGCGTCACGGTCACCAGCCAGCCCACGATGGTCAGCCAGCGCCCGCTGACGAGATCGCGCATGAGCCGCCGGTCGCTGGCGAGGAGCATCACGAAGACGAGGATGAAGGGCAGCAACAGCCCGTTGATGACCTGGGCCCCGAAGAGGACCTCGATGAGCGGCAGGCCCGGGATGAGCAGGAAGAGGGCGGCGAAGCCCACGAAGAAGGCCAGCAGCGTGTAGAACGCCGGCGCCTCCCGCCAGCGCCACTCCACGCCGCTCTCCCAGCCGAAGGCTTCGCAGGCCGTGTAGGCGCTGGTGAGGGGCACGACGCCGAGGCCCAGCAGCGAGGCCGCCAGGAGCCCGATGGCGAAGAGGTCCGTCGAGGCGGGCCCGACCAGCGGGCCCAGGGCCACGGCGATGTCGCTGGCGGTACCGACGTGGGTCACGCCGTTGACCCACAGGGTCGCCGCGCAGGCCACGACGATGAAGGCGGCCACGACGTTGGTCAGGAGCGTGCCGACGGCGACGTCGACGCGCTCGTTAGCCACATCCTCGGGGCCGAGGTGCTTGTCGACGACGTAGGCCTGGATGAACTGCTGGCCCCAGGGCGTGATCGTCGTGCCAACGGTGCCGATGACCGCCAGCCAGTAGAGGCTCGACGACGAGACGTGCGGGACCACGAGCGCCTGGGCGGCCCGGCCCCAGTCGGGGTGGGCCAGCAGCGCCGAGGCGACGTAGGCGGCCGAGACGCCGATGCCGACGGCCACGAAGACGTACTGGACGCGGGCGAACGAGCCCCGCGAGATGAGCAGGACGACGGCGACCGCGGCCACGAGGGCGCTGACCGGCAGGGGCACACCGAAGATCGAGAGGGCGGCCCCGATGCCGGCGAACTCGGCCACGGTCGTGCCCAGGTTGGCGGCCAGCATGGTGACCGTGGCGAAGGTCGCCCAGCGGACGCCGAACCGGTCGCGGATGAGGCCGGTCAGGCCCTGCCCCGTGGCCAGGCCGAGCCGGGCGCCCACCTCCTGCGTGAAGAAGAGGACGATCTGGCTGGCCAGGATGACCCACAGCAGGTCGTAGCCGAACTGCACGCCTGCCAGCGAGTAGGTGGTGATGCCGCCGGCGTCGTTGTCGGCGACCCCGCTGACGATGCCCGGGCCCATGACCGCGGCGAGGGCGGCGATACGGATGCGCCACGAGATCCGGGACGCGGCCCGCCGCGCCCCCGGTGCGCCGGCCACCTGGCGGCCTCCGGCCACGGGGCGGCCTCCCGCCACCTAGGACCCGGACCGGCTGAAGAGGCGGGGCAGGCGCCGCTTCCAACCGCTGGGCAGGACGGTGTCGATCGCGTCGTCGACGGTGACGATGCCCACGAGACGCCCCTCGCGGTCGACGACCGGCACGGCCAGCAGGTTGTAGCGGGCGACGACCTGGGCGACCCCGTCCTGGTCGGCGTCGACCTCGACCGCGACGGGCTCGGTGAACATGAACTCCCGGACGAGCATGTCGGGCCGGGCGACGATGAGGTCGCGCAGCGAGAGCACGCCCGTCAGGTGGCCCGCGGCATCGATGACGTAGACGTAGTAGATCGTCTCGGCGTCGGGCTCCAACTCGCGCAGTCGGGCGATGGCCTGGTCGGCCGTGAGGTCGTCGGGGATGGCCACGAACTCGGTGGTCATGATCCCGCCGGCCGAGTCCTCGTCGTAGCCGAGCAGCTCCTCGACCTCGAGCGCCTCGTCGCGTTCCATGAGGGGCATGATCTCGTGGCGCGCCGCCTCGGACAGGTCGGCGATGAGGTCGGCGGCGTCGTCGGGGCTCATCTCCTCGAGGATGTCGGCCGCCCGGCCGGGCTCGAGGTCCTCGAGCACTTCGACCTGGGTCTCGGGCTCCATCTCCTCGATGGCATCGGCGGCCGCCTCGTCGTCGAGGGCCGCCAGCACGCCGGCCCGGTCGCGCGGGGCCAGCTGGTCGATGATCGTGGCCAGGTCGACGGGGTGCAACTCGCGCAGGCCCTCGTGGGGCACGCGCAGGCGGATGGAGGCGATCGAGGTCTCGACGGGGTCGACGTCCTCCCAGTCGATGTAGCGCTCGGGCAGGGGCAGGCGCAGGTTGCGGGCCACGACCCGGAAGCCGCCCTCCACGCCCAGCCGGCGCAGCAGCCCGGCGGCGCCGACGTCGACGGCCACGAGGTGGAGCTTGCCCTCGATCTCGTCGAGGCGCAGGTCGTTGACGCGGACGACCTTGCGGCCGTCGATGTCGACGATCTGCTTGTCCTGGAGGTCGGCCGAGAGGAGCAGCTCGTTGGGCCGCTGGACGAACTTGTCGATCTCGATCGTCGGGGTGCCGAGCTGCGCGCCATCGGCCCCGAAACGGGCGACGTCGGCCCAGGGCAGGAAGATCTTGCGCCGGTCGGTCTTGACCACGAGCCCGGTGACGGGGGGATAGCGGTCGCCGATGGCGACGATGAGGTCGGCGACCTTGCCGATGGGCTCGCCGTGCCGGTCGAGGACCGGGCGGCCGATGACCTGGCTGAGGTAGAACTGCATCTGCCACCTCGCGGACGGGCCGGCCCGCCGACGGTGGCGCGCAGTCCGGGCGCGTCAGGCCGTGGTGGCGGGTCGGACCCCGATCAGGCTGACCCCGCCTGGGCCGCCCGAGGTACTGGGTCCGGTCTCCACGGGGGAGGGTGCCTCCGAACGATCTGGGACGCGCGCCACGCGCCGGGCCCGCCCGGCGACGCGCCAGCCGAGTCTAGCCGCTCGCGCCCGCGCGGGTCAACGGCGTGCCGAGGCGCTGCCCGTGCACCGGTCGAGGGTACATACGGCGGCCCGAGGGCGGTACCTCTGTCCCGGGGAAGCGTGGACGCGGCGCACCTAGCATCGTCGGGTGGCCACCGCTGCGCGGGTCGCGACGCACGATCGCGCCGACCGCAACTTCCGCTACTTCGCCGCGCTCGCCGCCGCCGCCCGGCGCCTTTCCGGCAGCCTCGACCGCGCCTCCATCAACCACGCCGTGGTCCAGGAGGTGCAGCGCGCGTTGGACATCGACGCGGCGACGATCCGGGTGGCCACCCCCGACGGGCGGCTGCCGATCGTGGCGGCCAGCGGCATCGGCCCCCGCGTCCTGCGCCAGATGCCCGACGTCGGCGTCGACGAGGCCTGGTTCCGCACCCTCAAGCGCAACCGCCGCCCGTGGGTACGAGCGGACATGGAGCCCGAATCCGAATACCCGTCGGGCGCCCGCTATCGCTCCTCGGCGCTCGTGCCCCTGGTCCAGGACCGCGACGTCATCGGCGTCCTGACCGCGGTCCACCAGGAGTCGCACGCCTGGGACCGGGACGAGATCGCCTTCCTGCAGGCCGTCGCCGGCCAGGCCGTGATCGCGCTTCAGAACGCCGACATCTACGAGCAGTCCCAGCGCTGGGCCGGCCAGCTGGCCGTCGTCCAGGCGTCCATGGCGCGCATGAACCGGCTCACCTCGCGGGAGGAGATCGGCCAGGCGGTGGTCGAGGAGACGCGCCGGGTCATCGCCTACCACAACTGCCGGGTCTACCTGCTCGAGCCACCTGACGACCTCGTGCCCATCGCCTTCAAGGGCGAGGTAGGCACCTACGTGGAGATCCCCATCGAGGTCCTCCACACGAAGGTCGGCCGAGGTTTCACGGGCTGGTCGGTCGAGCACGGAGAGGCGTTGCTCATCAACGATGCCAACGCCGACCCGCGCGGCGCCAGCATCCCGGGCACCGATGAGGTCGACGAGTCGATGGTCGTCGTGCCCATGATGTTCGACGACGAGGTCCTCGGCGCCGTCACCCTCTCGAAGCTGGGCCTCAACCAGTTCGACGAGCGCGACGTGCGCCTGATGCAGATCCTCGCCGACGCTGCGGCGACGGCCATCCAGAGCGGGCGAGGCCTCGACGAGTCACGCCGGGCGACGGCCCGCATGCAGCGCCTGCTGGCGATGTCGAGCGACCTCAGCCGCAGCCTCGACCCGCTGGCCGTGGCCGACCTCATCGCCCGCCATCTCGGCCAGGCCGCCGGCGCCGACGAGACGACGATCAGCTACTGGGATCGGTCACGCGACCGGGTGCTGGCCTGGGGCCGTTTCCCCGCCCGCCAGGCCACGGACCTGGTCGCGAGCGTTCAGCTGGCCGGCCAGCCCCTCACCCGACGCGTGCTCGAGGAGCAGATGACCATCCTCCTCGACGGCAGCGCCCCGCACACGAACCTCACCGAGGCCGCCGTGCTGGAGGCGCGCGGCCTCCAGAGCCTGGTGATGCTCCCGCTCGTCGAGGCGGGACGCTCCATCGGCCTCGTCGAGATGGCCGGCTGCGAGGCCCTCCAGCTCGACACGGCGACCCTCGACCTCGTCCACGCGATGGCCAACGAGGCGGCCATGATGCTCGAGAACGCACGCCTCTACGAGGACGCCCGGAACCTGGCCGACCGCGATCCGCTCACGAACTTCCTCAACCACCGCTCGTTCTACGAGCGCCTCGGCGAGGAGCTGCTCCGCGCACAGCGCAGCCGCCAGGCCGTGGCCCTCATGATGATCGACCTCGACGGCTTCAAGCTCGTCAACGACACCCGCGGCCACCAGATCGGCGACCAGGTCCTGCGCTGGACGGCGGAACGCATCCGCTCGGCGGTGCGGGCGACGGACGTGCCCGCCCGCTACGGTGGCGACGAGTTCGCGATCATCCTGCCCGACGCGGACGTGAGCCTGGCTCGAGTGGCCGCGCAGCGCATCATCGCCGCCTTCGGCGACGACGCCTTCAGCGCCGCCAACGGCGCTTCGGTGCCCATCGGCGTGTCCATCGGC
>JBIOIE010000035.1:0-10889 GCA_044449605.1 Candidatus Limnocylindrales bacterium
CCGCCCCGTCCGGGAGCACCAGGCTCAGGCGGATCCGGTCGCGCAGGGCCAGGCCGGCCGTCTTGCGCAGCTCCTGGATCGCCCGCTGCAGCTCGCGCGCATCGCCCTCGGCCCGGAGCGCGTCGTCGAGGGTCGTGTCGATGACGGCCACGAGACCTTCGTCCTGGGCGACCGCGGTACCCGGTCGCGGCGTGGCCTGGATCTCGACCTCGTCGGGCGCCAACTCGACGCCGGCCAGCCGGACCCCACCGCCGGGCAGGTACTCGACCTCGTCCGCCCGCGCGGCTGCCATGACCGCCGGGATGGCCGGTCCGAGGCGCCTGCCGATGCGCGGCAGGAGCGGCTTGACCCGCCGCGCCACCAGCTCCGACTCGTCGTCGATGAGCAGGATCTCCTTGACGTTCAACTCGGCCCGGAGCATCGCCAGCGATTCGGCCGAAAGGGCCTCGCGGCCACCCGGCAGGGCGAGCCAGGCCCGGGCGAGGGGCTGGCGCGTGCGCAGGCCGGCGCCGCTGCGCAGCGTCCGGACCAGATCGACCGCGCGCCGGGCCAGGTCCATCTCGGCCTCGAGGGCGGGATCGGCCAGGCTCGCCAGCTCGGCCGTCGGCCAGCCGGTCAGGTGCACGCTCTCGACCGCGCCCTCGACGCCCGCCACGAGGTTGTCGTGGATCGCCTCGGCCAGGAAGGGCAGCATCGGCGCCAGCAGGCGCGCGATGGCCAGGAGGGCGGTGTGCAGGGTGGCGAAGGCCGCTGCGCGGTCCGGACCGTCGTCGGCCCGCGAGAACCGCCGCCGGTCGAGGCGCAGGTACCACGTCGACAGGTCGTTGATGAGCCCGCTCAGGAGCCGCGTGGCCCCCAGTGCATCGTATTCGCCGAGGCGTTCCTCGACAGCGCGGGCGGTGTTGGCGACGCGCGACAGGATCCAGCGGTCGAGGGCCCGGCGCTCGTCCGGCCGGGGCGCCGGATCGGCCGCCTGCCAGCCCACCGATCGGGCGTAGGTGACCAGGAAGGCGTAGACGTTCCAGAGCACGAGCAGCTCGCGGCGCGCCTCGTCGGCAGCATGCCAGCCGAAGAGGATGTTCTCCTCCGGCCGCGCCCTGGCGAACATCCAGCGCATCACGTCGACGCCCATCCGATCGGCCGCCTCGTCGAACTCGATGGCGTTGCCCCAGCTCTTGTGCATCTGGCGGCCATCCTCGCCGAAGACGAGGGCGTAGCCGAAGATCGTCCGGAAGGGCGGCTCGCGGCGCAGCACGGTGCTCATCGCCAGCAGCGAGTAGAACCAGTTGCGGAACTGTCCGGGAAAGCTCTCGGTGATGAAGTCGGCCGGGAACCAGTGCGCCCAGTACGCCGGATCCTCCCGGAAGTGGAGCGTGCTGAAGGGCACGATGCCGGCATCGAGCCAGGGGTTGCCGACGTCGGCGATGCGCCCGACGGGGGCGCCGCACTTGTCGCAGGCGATGGTCACCGCGTCCACCCAGGGCCGGTGGGGCGTGTGGCCCTCGAAACTGTCCCAGCCGGCCACGGCCCGCTGGCGGAGCTGCTCGCGGCTGCCGATGACGGAAACGGCGCCGCACGCCGGGCAGTCGTAGATGGGCAGGGCCAGGCCCCAGTAGCGCTTCTTGCTGATCATCCAGTCGTGCATGTTGAGGAGCCAGTCCAGCTCGCGGTCGTGGCCGAAGCCGGGGATCCAGCGGATGCGGTCGACGACGTCCATGATCTGGTAGCGCAGGCTGCGCTCGACCTGCGCGGGGCTGAGCGTCTCGCGGGGCTGCTCGTAGACCTCGCCCATGCTGATGAACCACTCGTCGACCAGCCGGAAGATGAGCGGCGTGTCGCAGCGCCAGCAATGCGGGTTGCGGTGGCGGATCGTCTCCAGGCGGTAGAAGCGGCCGTGGTGGCGAAGCCGCTCGACGATCGGCTCGGTGATGTCACGCACGTCGCGCCCGGTGAAGGGCTCGAAGCCGTCGATGAAGATTCCGCTCTCGTCGAGCGGGGCCACCACGGGCAGCCCAAGGCGCTTGCCAAGCTGGAAGTCCTCGGCGCCGCAGCCGGGGGCGATGTGGACGATGCCCGTGCCCTCCTCCTCGCCGACCTCATCCCAGGCGACGACGCTGTGGACGTAGGGCGTCTCGCCGTCGGCACCGCGCCACGCCCCGAAGGCCCTGCGCACGGCGGACAGATCGTCGAAGGGCCCGGCATAGCGCCAGCCGACGAGCTCCCGGCCGGGCCGCTCCTCGACGACGCTGAAGGGGCCTTCGAGGGCCTGCTCGAGGGTGCCCTTGGCCAGCCAGAGGGTCTCGCCGCCCTGGCGCACGGCGACGTAGGTGAGGTCCTCGCCGACGGCCGCGGCGACGTTGGAGGTGAGCGTCCAGGGCGTCGTCGTCCAGACCAGCAGCGACTCCCCGGCCCGGTCGAGGAGCGGCAGGCGGATGGTCAGGCCCGGGTCGTCCCGATCCTGGTAGCCCTCGGCCGCCTCGGTCTGGCTGATGCCCGTTCCGCAGCGCGCGCACCAGGGCATCGTGTCGTGGCCCTTGTAGAGCCAGCCGCGTTCGTGGCAGGCGGCCAGGAAGCCCCAGATGAGGTCGTTGTTCTCGTTGCTGAAGGTGAAGTAGGAGCCGCCCAGCTCGGGCATGCCCAGGCGCCCGACGATCATCTCGACGGTGTCGGTCACCGGTCCCCGCGGCCCCTCGACGGTGATCGTCTGGCCGGGGTCGACCGCGAGCAGGTCGCGCAGGCGGCGCAGCTCGTCGGGGTCGTTCCAGTCCATCCAGAAACCCAGCCGGATCGACTGCTCGGTCATCCGGGCCGCGTAGGTCAGGACACGCTGCTTGCAGAGGCTGATGAACTCGGCGATGCCGAGCGCCTCGATGTCCCGCTTGCTCGTGAAGCCCAGGTCACGCTCGACGTTGACCTCGACCCACAGGCCCTGGCAGTCGAAGCCGTTCTGGAAGCGCTGGTCGTGGCCGAGCATGGCGTGGAAGCGCTGGTAGAGGTCCTTGTAGGCCCGGCCCCAGGCATGGTGGACGCCCATCGGATTGTTCGCCGTGATCGGCCCGTCGAGGAACGACCAGGTCGGGCCGTTCGCGTTCTTGGCGCGCAGGCGGGCGAAGACCCGCCGCTCATCCCAGAGCGCCAGGATGTGTTGTTCCTGGGCTGGGAAGTCGGGCAGGCTGGCAACGGCGCGGAACGGGCTCTCCCGGGGCATGAAGGCCAAGGATAGCCGAACGGCCGCCCGCTCCGACGCCGGCGAGCGGCCTCGGTGGGGCTCTGGCCGGGTGCACCCAAGGCCTTGGCCGGGCGGCAGCGGGGCCCTCGACGGCCTGCCGCGTATCATCCCGCCCGATGCAGCAGCGCCAGGGCGACGAGGGCCGGCGCCGGTCACCGTTCGTGGCGGCCGTCCTCTCCTTCCTCATCCCCGGTCTCGGCCAGGCCTACGCCGGCGACGTTCGGCGCGGAGTCGTCCTCGCTGCGCCGGTCATCGTCGCCGCGGCGCTGCTCGGCGGCCTCGTCGCCGATGCCGGGACGCGACTCCGCCTCGAGGCCTCGCTGGCCAGCCCGACCGCCCTCCTCGTCGTCCTCGCCCTCGACGCTCTGCTCTTCGCCTATCGGCTCGTCGCCGTGGTGGACGCCTACCGGCTCGCGGTCAACGGCCCACCGCCGCAGCGCGCGACCCGCCTCGCCGGCCTGCGCCTGCCCGGCGCTCCCCTGTCCCTGGCCGGCCTCCTGGCCGTGCTCCTCGTGCTGCCCCTCGCCCACGTGGCCCTGGCCCGCTACGACCTCATCGCCTACGACCTCGTCACCTCGATCGGCGGGAGCGGCGGCAACGAGCCGACCGGCTCGCCGGGCACGCCGTCGCCGGCCAGCCCGGGGCCCAGTGAGGCGTCAAGCCCGACCGCGACCGCCGAACCGAGCGGCCAGCCCTGGAACGGCACGGACCGCCTGAACATCCTCCTCCTCGGCGTCGACCACCGGCCCGACGGCAGTTACCTCAACACCGACACGATGATCGTCGTCAGCATCGACCCGGTGACCCGCCGGGTGGCCCTCCTCAGCCTGCCCCGCGACACCATCGACGTGCCCCTCGCCGGCGGGGGCACGTATGCGGGCAAGATCAATGGTCTATGGTCGGCCGTGGCCGGCAACAACCCCACCGCGGGCGAAGCGTCGCGCGGCTACCGGACCCTGATGGGCGCGCTCGGTACGCTCTATCGCCTTGACATCCAGTACTACGTGCAGGTCGACTTCAGCGGCTTCAAGCAGGTCGTCGACACGCTCGGTGGCGTGACCATCGACGTCCAGTCGCCCGTCCAGGACGACCACTTCCCGCTCACCGACAGCACGGCCATCCGCGTCTACATCCCGCCCGGCTTCCAACACATGGACGGCGCGGCGGCCCTCATCTACGCCCGCTCGCGGCACGGCTCCTCGGATTTCGACCGGGCCCAGCGCCAGCAGCGGGTCCTGCTCGCCCTGCGCCACCAGGTCGACCCGCTCAGCCTCCTCGCGCCCGGCCGGCTCGAGGCGTTCGTCGGCGCCCTCAAGGCGGCGGTCCATTCGAACATCCCGCCCGAGATGTTCCCCAGCCTGATCACCCTGGCCAGCAGCGTGGACCTCGACCACGCTCGCACGCTCGTCTTCACGCCGCCGTTCTACGAGACCGACGACGGCCCGCCGAACTACACCCTGACCCCCTTCGTCGACCGCATCCGCCGGGCCGTGATCGACGCGTTCCGCGTGGACAAGACGCTCGAGGCCAGCCGGGCCAAGATCGCCGATGAGGCCGCGACGGTCTGGGTGCTCGACGGATCGGGCAAGGTGGGGCAGGCCGGCGCCGTCTCCGACTACCTCGCCTACCTGGGCATGGAGTCCTCGATCCCGACGGCCAACGGCGGCCGGGCCGACAGCCTCGACCACGTGGCCACGGAGATCACCGTCTACAACGGTGCGGAAGCCCAGCTACCCGAGACGATCCGGGTCCTCGAGGCGACCTTCGGGGGCACGGTCGCGACCCTGACCGACCCCGCGGTCAGCGCGGACATCGTCCTCATCACCGGCTCGACGACGCCGAAGCTCGTCGTCCCCCCGTGACCGGAGCCGTGGCCTAGAAGACCGGAGTCACCCAGTGCGAGTAGGCCGGCAGCCGGCCGCGCACCGCGTCGAAATAGAGGTCCTTGATCCGGCCCGCGATGGGTCCGACGTGGCCGTCGCCGACGGGCCGATGGTCGACCTTCGTGACCGGCGAGACCTGGGCGCCGGTGCCGCACAGGAAGATCTCCTCGGCGATGTACAGCTCGCTCCGGTCGATGGAGCGGCAGACGGTCTCGAGGTCCAGCTCCCGGTGGGCCAGCTCCATGATCCCGGCCCGCGTCACGCCCTCGAGGATGTCGTCCGTCACCGGCGGCGTGACCAGGATGCCGTCGCGAATCATGAACAGGTTCTCGGCGCTGCCCTCCGAGACGTGGCCGTCCGAGGCCAGCACGATCGCCTCGTCGTGCCCGTTGAGGTTGGCGTCGGACTTCGAGAAGGCGCAGTTGACGTAGCTGCCGGTGATCTTGGCCCGGGCCGGGATGGCCATGTCCGAGTTGCGCCGCCAGGCCGTGGTCATCGTGCTGATGCCGGCGTCCGTGTCGATGTAGTCGCCGAAGGGCAGGCAGACGACCATGAAGTCGTGGCTCAGGTCGTGCAGCCGGACGCCGATGGCCTGGCTCGACTTGTAGACCGAGGGCCGGACATAGACATCCTCGCGGAAGCCGTTGCGGCGCAGCAACTCGATCGTCAGGGAGACGAGGCCCTCCGGCTCGCGGGGCAGGTCCATGAGCATCACGTGGGCGCTGTTGCGCAGGCGCTGGTAGTGCTCCAGGCCCTTCAGCAGGTAGAGCTGTTCCTGCTCGGGGTTCCAGTAGGCGCGGATGCCCTCGAAGCACGCGGTCCCGTACATGAAGGCGTGGGTCATCACCCCGATCTTGGCGTCCGCGAGGGGCACGAAGTCACCCTCGAAGTAGCACTCCAGCTGGTGTCCTTTGGGCGGGCCTCCGCGGATCGCGGCCGGCGCGGGCTTCTCGGTCAGCATGGCCCGAGTATAGCCCTCAGCCTCTCACCAGCCCGAGGACGACGACGGCCAGGTAGGCCGCGTAGAAGAGCCCGCCCACGAGCAGGCCGCGGCCGACGAGGCGGGCCCGGCGGGCCATGGGCAGGAAGATCGCGCCGGTCGCGGCGAAGGCGACGAACGCGGAGAGAAAGACCAGCTGGCTGCCCGGACCGGCCACCCAGTGGTCGGGGGCCAGGGCGAGAGCGACCACCGTCGGCACGCAGGACTGGAAGACCATCGCCCCCGTGATGTTGCCCAGGGCGAGCGTGTCCTTGCCCCGGGTGATCCAGATGAAGCTGTTGATGTTCTCGGGCAGCTCGGTCGCCAGCGGCGCGATGACGAGGGCCAGCAGCGCGGGGCCGACGCCCAGGCCGGCCGCCAGGTCGGAGAGGGCGTGGACGAAGATGTAGGCGCCGCCGACCGTGCAGGCCATCGCCGCCAGGACCTGGAGGCCGACGATGCGCAGCCTGGGCACGACCGGATCGAGGCGCCGGCCGTGACGGTCGAGGCGGTGAAAGCGCAGCGGCCGAAGGTCCTCGGCCTTGCCCGCCGCCGTCTCGGCGGCGAGGTGGGCGCGGACGTAGAAGAGGTACAGGCCGATGAGGGCGATCGCCGCGGCCGGCCGGGCGAAGCTCCAGCCGATGGGCGCGAAGGCGACGGCGATGGCGAGGCCGTAGGCCACCGCGAAGTAACGCACATCCTCACCCAGCACCCGCGTGTCGACGTCGAGCTGCTCGCCGCTGGTCCGCCGCGCCCGCGCCGCCAGCACGACCAGGCCGGTCACGGCCATGGCCAGCGTGGCCAGCATGAAGGGCGCCCCGAGGATGGCCCCGATGCCGACCTCGTCGGAGGCGGCCGAACCACCCAGGAGGATGGCCACGAGCGGGATCATCGTCTCCGGCAAGGCGGTCCCGATGGCCGCCAGGATGCTCCCGACCGCGCCCTCGGCCAGGCCGAGCTTGTGGCCGAACCACTCGATGCCGTCGGCGAACAGCCACGAGCCGAGCAGGATGACCCCGAAGGCGACGAGGAGGACGACGAGCGAGGCGAGCATCTAGCGGGTGATCACGGCGACCGTGAAGGCCACCAGGAGCACGGCCAGCACGCCCGCCGCGACGGCCATCGCGCGGCGGTCGCCGGTCCGCGCAAAGCCGAGGACGGCCAGGGCGACCCGGGCCGTGGGCAGGCCGACGGTGATCAGCAGGCCCAGCCAGAGCGGGCCGGCCGCGTGCAGGTTCAGGATGTCGCCGACGATGTTCTCGGCGACCGCCTGGGGACCGCGGTCCTGGATGGGCACGATGCCGGCGGCCACGAGGAGCGCCACCCCGAGCGCCACCAGGCCGACCGAGACGAGCGTGCCCCCGTTGAGCAGCCGGGCCACGGCCGCCGAGACGGGGTCGGTGCGCCGCTCCGGATCGCTCATCCGGCGGCCGGTCCCTGGACCGCGCGCAGGACCATCTGGACGGCCACGATCGCGAGGACCACGACGAAGAGCCAGCGCAGCAGGCGGATGGGCACCCGGTGGGCCACCCGCGAGGCGACGCTGGCGCCCACGAAGACGCCCAGCACGACGGGGCCGGCGACGTAGGGATCGACGGTCCCGCGGAGCAGGTAGAGGACGGCGCTGGCCGACGCGGTGACGCCGATGGTCAGGTTGCTGGTCGCCGTGGCCACACGCAACGGGACGCCCATCACGAGATGCATCGCGGGCACCTTGACGATGCCCCCGCCGACGCCCAGGAGCGCCGACTGGAGGCCGGCGAAGGCGCTCAGGGCCAGGCCGGCGGGCAGGTGCCGGACGACGTAGCCCGGCCCGCCGAGTGTGGCCACGTAGCCGGCCGAGGGCGGCGCGGTCAGCCCGGTCGAGGCTTGCTCGGCGATCGGCGACGGCGGGCCGTCGTGGCGGCGGGCCATCGAGATCGCCACGTAGGCCAGCATGATCGCGAAGAGGGCCGCCAGCCAGCGCTCGTCGAGCGCGAAGGCGAGCAGCCCGCCGACGAGCGCGCCCGAGGCCGTGAGCAGCTCGAGGGTCATGCCCAGGCGCAGGTTCGCGAACCCGCGGGCGAGGTAGACGGCGGCGCTGGCGGACGAGGTCGTGATCACCGCGAGGAGGCTGATCGCCACCGCTTCCCGGAAGGGCAAGCCGAAACCGAGATTCAGGAGGGGGACGATGAGGACCCCGCCGCCGAGGCCGAGCAGCGCGCCGAAGACGCCGGTGCCGGCACCGCCGAGGACGAGGAGCAGGGTCACGAGCACGGCGACGGGGGCCGGCCTGCCCAGCTCAGATCGACGCAGGCCTCAGGGCCGCAGGTGCTCCGGGGCGTAGGGCAGCAGCGCGACGTGGCGTCCGCGCTTGAGCGCCACGGACAGCTGGCGCTGATGCTCGGCGCAGGTGCCGGTCTTGCGGCGGGGCTCGATCTTCGCCCGCTCCGAGAGGTAGCGCCGCAGCCGGTTCACTTCCTTGTAGTCGATCTGGACGGTCTTGTCGGCGCAGAAGGCGCAGACCTTGCGGCGGCGGCGGTCGCGGTAGTAGTCGTCGCGCTTCTTGGCTCGGGCGGCAGGGGGCATGGGGATCTTCCTCGGCTTGGATCAGAAGGGGATGGGGTCGTCGAAGTCGTCGCCAGGCGGTGCCGCCGCGGGCGTTTCCGCCCGCGGGGCGGGTGCGGCCGCGGGGCGGGCGGCCCGGAAGTCGTCCCCGCCCTCCTCGTCGCGCTGGCGCGGATCGAGGTTGGCGAAGCGCTCGGCGATCAGCTCGGTCATGTAGTGGGTCTGGCCGTCCTTCTCGTACTGGCGCGTCTGGATGCGGCCCTCGATGTAGACCTTGGTGCCCTTGCGCAGCCACTCCGCGGCGCGTTCGGCCTGCTCCCGGAAGAGGACGACCCGGAACCACTCCGTCTCCTTCTTCCACTCGCCGGCCTCGTCCCGCGTGTTGCGGTTGACGGCCACGCTGAACTGGGTCACCGCCGTGCCCGAGGACGTGTAGCGCATCTCGGGATCCCGGCCCAGGTTGCCGATGATGAGGCACTTGTTGAGCGACATCGTGGGAGCCTCCTGGTCGCCGCGGGGCGACCCTACTCGATGGCGGCGGGGGCGGCTTCGCTCTCGGACTCGTCGATGAACTCGCCGTCCAGGTCAAGCTCCTCGCCGGGCGGGGCGACATCCGCGACCTCGGCGTCCTCGAGCCCGACCGCGGCAGCGCGCCGCGACGAGGCGGGCCGTTCGACATGGACGACGAGATGGCGCATCACTTCCTCGGTGATGCCCAGGCCGCGCTCCAGCTCGACGATCGCGGCGGGCGGGGCGTCGAAGACGACGATGTGGTACGAGCCCTCGCGATGGGGACCGATCGCGTAAGCGAGGCGCCGGCGGCCCCAGGGGCTGACCTTGACGATCTGGCCGTCAGAGGCGGAGATGGACCGGGTCACCCGGTCGATGGTCGCCGCGATGCGGTCCTCGGCGAGGTCCGGACGCAGGACGAGCATGAGTTCGTAGCGGCGCATCGGCCGTCGTTCTCCTTCCCATGGGTATGCCCCGCTCGGTGCCCGATCGCGCGGCGATCCGCTGCCCGGCGGAGCTGAAAGGGACAAGGCGGGGAGTATAGCATGGGGCCTCTGCTAGACTGGCGACCGCCCATCTCCCACGCTCAGCACCGAGGTTGAACGTGCCCGCGAGCACCATCCTGCTCCTCGATCAAGACGCCGACGGCGCCCAGGCGACGCGCCTGCTGCTGACCCGCCTGGGACACGTCGTGACCGTCTCGACCGACGTCATGGCCGGGGTCCAGTCGGCCGCCGAGCACGCCCTCGTCATCGTCGACGTGCTCACCGGCGACGACAGCCCGGAGGACGCGGTCCGGCGCCTGCGCGCCTTCCCGGCGAGTTCGAGCGTGCCCGTCCTGGGCATCGCCCAGACGGACGACGTCGAGGCCCGGGTGCGCCTGCTCGAGGCCGGCGCCGACGACGTCATGGCCCGGCCGTACGATCCGAGCGAACTCGAAGCCCGAGTCGAGGCCCTCCTCGTCCGCTTCCGCAACGTGCCCGCCGGCGGGACCAAGGCGGAGGGGGGCGGGGGCCTCCGCCGGGTGGCCGTCTTCTTCAGCCCCAAGGGCGGCGTCGGCACCACGACCCTGGCCGTCAACGCCGCCGTGGCCGCCGCCGAGCGGCGCCCCGGGCGCGTGGCGCTCCTCGACCTCGTGCCCCAGTTCGGCCAGGTGGCCACCCACCTCGACCTGCGCCACGGCCTCACGGTCACGGACCTCGTCCACGACACGCAGGCCTTCGTCGAGCCCGAATTCATGCGCACCTACCTCCACGTGCGCGAGGGATTGGCGATCCTCGGTGCGCCACCCCGCCCGGACCCCACCGAGCCGATGACCGCCGAGCGGGCCGCCGCCGTGGTCGGCAGCGCGCGCCGCCTCTTCGACGTCGTCATCGTCGACGCCGGTTCCACCTACGACGCGCGTGCGACGACCCTCATCGAGGCCGCCGACATCCTCGTCGTGACCCTCTACCCGGAGATCGCCGCGCTCAACGCCGTGCGCTCCTTCCTCGAAGCCTTCCACGAGGAGATCACGACCGGGGCCGGGGTCGTCCTGGTGGTCAACCACCTCTTTGCCCGGGACATGCTCAAGGTCAGCGACATCGAGGCCACCCTCGGCGCTCGCGTCACCCTCGAGATCCCCTACGAACCGGTCGTCTTCCTGCGCGCCGTCAATGAGGGCATCCCGGTCGTGGCCGGCGCGCCCCGGAGCGCCCCGTCGGAGCGCCTGCGCGGCCTCGCCGAGGTGGTCGCCGGCGCC
>JBIOIE010000036.1:0-10664 GCA_044449605.1 Candidatus Limnocylindrales bacterium
CACGAAGATGACGTAGACGACCATCTGGAGAAGCGGGTCGAGGATCCACCAGAGGTTGCCCAGGATCGTGTCCGAGCCGCGCTTCTTCATGTTCGCGGCGACCAGGTAGCGAATGAGCCGCGTGCGCGAGGCGAGCTCGCGGATCGCCTGGCGGAGCAGTTCGAGCGAGGAAGGTCTCCCCGATGCGTCGCGGAAAGCGGCGCGGGACTCACTCCTCAGCATCGCGCGGAAGCGTAGCACGGGCCCCGACCGGCTCCAGCGCCCCTCCCGTCAGCCCCGACCGTCGCGTGGTAGCCTGAACCGCGCTCCCGCCTCGAACTGATGCGCCCGCGACGCTGACCGCAGGAGGATTCGGCATCCACGACGAAGCCATGCGCGGACGCCGGGTCCTGGTCACCGGCGGCTCGGGCACCATCGGCGCTGCCCTGGTGGCGACACTCCTCGACGCGAACGTCGATGTCGTGCGCGTCTTCGGCCGCGACGAGACGAAGCAGTTCTACCAGCGCATGGCCCTCGGCGGGCGCGGCGACGTGCGCTTCCTGATCGGCGACATCCGCGACCGCGATCGGCTCATCAAGGCCACCGAGGGTATCGACGTGGTCTTCCACTGCGCGGCCCTCAAGCACGTCGAGTCGGGCGAGTACAACCCGTTCGAGGTCACCCAGACGAACGTGGTCGGGACGCAGAACGTCATCGACGCCTGTCTCGCCTCGGGCGTCGGGACGATGATCCTGACCTCGTCGGACAAGGCCGCCAACCCGACCTCGGTGATGGGCGCCAGCAAGCTGCTGGCCGAGAAGCTCGTGACCGCGGCCACGAACTACCGGGGCAGGCACCGCACGATCTTCGCCAGCGTCCGCTTCGGCAACGTGCTGGGGTCGCGGGGCTCGGCCCTGGAGCTGTTCGGGCGGCAGATCGCGGCCGGCGGTCCCGTGACCGTGACCGACCCGAACATGACGCGCTTCGTGATGACCACGCAGCGATCGGTGGAGCTGGCCCTGGTCGCGTCCCAGATCGCCCGCGGGGGCGAGGTCTTCGTGTTCAAGATGCCGGTGGCCACCCTGGCCGACCTGGTGGCTGCCGCGATCGACGTCGTCGCGCCGACGGTCGGCCGGGATCCACGCAGCATCGCCACGAGCTCCATCGACCCACGGCCCGGCGAGAAGCCCTACGAGGAGCTGATGACGGCCGAGGAATCGACACGCGCCCGCGACATCGGGGAGATGTACGCGATGCTGCCTGCCATCGAGATGCACGAAGATGTCATCGCCGCCTACCGTGCTGCGGAGCGCGCGCCCGTGGGGGCCTATCGATCGGACGGCATCGAGCCCCTCGCCGCCGCTGCCGTGCGGGCGCTCATCGCGGAGGCGCTCGGCGGCGCCAGGCCGGCGGACTGATGCGCGTCCTCGTCACCGGAGCCGCCGGCTTCATCGGCCGCTGGGTGGTCGGCGAGCTGCTGGCCCGGGGTCACGCCGTCCTTCCGGCCGACAACCTCGCCACCGGCGACCGCGCCAACCTCGACGAGTTCGCCGCGTCGCCGCGCGTTGAGCCGCTCGCCATCGGCGATGTCCGCGATCCGGCCACCTGCCGACGATGGCTGACCGGGATCGATGCCGTCGCCCACCTCGCCGCGTCGATCTCCGTCCAGGACTCCATCGACGACCCGGCCGGGACGTTCGAGAACGACGTCGTCGGCACCTTCAACGTGCTCGAGGCGGCCCGTGCGCAGAGGGCCCGCGTCCTGTTCATGAGCACGTGCATGGTCTACGACCGCGCCGACCGACCGACCGGCATCGCCGAGGACCACCCCACCAAACCGGCTTCGCCATACGCCGCCGCGAAGCTGGCCGGCGAAGCGTTGACCCTCTCGTACTTCCATGCCTACGGCCTGGCCACGACCGTCGTCCGGCCATTCAACACCTACGGTCCGTTCCAGCGCTCGGTCGGGGAGGGCGGCGTCGTGGCCATCTTCACGCGCCGCTCGTTGCTTGGCGAGGAACTGCGCATCTACGGCGACGGGACCCAGACCCGGGACCTGCTCTACGCGGCGGACTGCGCCTGCTTCGTGTGCGACGCGCTCGAGAGCGATGAGGCCATCGGGCGGGTCCTGAACGCCGGGACCGGCCACGACATCGCCATCAACGAGCTGGCCGCGGCCATCGAACCGGATCCCCGGCGGATCGTCCACGTCGAGCACATCCACCCCCAGAGCGAGATCCCCGCCCTGCGCTGCGATGCTCGGCGAGCCGCCGACCTGCTCGGCTGGACGGCCGAGACGCCCCTGGCCGAGGGCCTCACCAGCACCCGTTCCTGGATGGCCAAGCGGCTCGAGATGGGCCTCCCGGTGGCCTAGCGGAGGAGGCGATGACGACGACGCGTCCGGCAACGCTGGCGATCGATGGCGGTGCGCCGGTGCGCACCCAGTTCCTGCCCTATGCCCGGCAGCAGATCTCCGAGGATGACATCGCCGCCGTGACGGCAGTCCTGCGCTCCGACTGGCTGACGACCGGTCCGAAGGTGCCGGCCTTCGAGGCCTCGCTCGCGGCGTTCACGGGTGCCCGCCACGCCGTCGCCTTCTCGTCGGGCACGGCTGCTCTCCATGGCGCCGCCGTGGCGGCCGGCCTGGGTCCCGGTGACGAAGCCATCACCACGCCGATGACCCACGCGGCCACGTCCAACGCCGTCCTCTACACGGGCGCCGAGCCGCGCTTCGCGGATGTCGAGCCCGACACCCTGCTGCCCGACCCTGCCAGCGTCGAGATGGCCATCACGCCACGCACCCGGGTGCTCATCCCGGTCGACTATGCCGGGCAGCCGGCCGACTACGCCCGCCTGCGGCGCATCGCGGCGACGGCCCCGCGCGGACCGCTGACGATCATCGCGGACGCCTGCCACTCCCTCGGTGCCACGCGCGACGGGCGCACGGCAGGGACGATGGCCGACCTCAACGTGCTCAGCTTCCACCCAGCCAAGATCATGACGACGGGCGAGGGCGGCGCGGTCCTGACCGATGACGATGACCTCGCCGCGCGCCTGCGCCGGTTCCGCAATCACGGCATCGCCACCGAACTGGCCGCCCGCACCGACTGGACCTACGCCATGGTCGAGCTCGGCTACAACTACCGCTTGACCGACATCGGCGCCGCGCTGGGCAGCTCCCAGCTGGCCCGGGTCGCCGGATTCCTCGAGCGCCGGCGGGCGTTGGCCGCGCACTACCTGGGCCGCCTTGCCGGTCACCCCTACCTCGACGGGCCGGTGGTCGCCGCGGATACCGACCCTGCCTGGCACTACGCGTTCGCGCAGCTCCGGCTCGATCGCCTTCGGGTGGACCGCGGCGCCGTCTACCGGGCGATGCGGGCCGAGGGGATCGGCGTCAACGTCCACTACATCCCCGTGCACACCCATCCCTACTACCGCGGGCGCTACCCGGGCCTCTCGTTCCCCGTGTCCGAGGGGGCCTACGGGCGGTTGCTGACGCTCCCCCTCCACGCCGGGATGACCACCGACGACGTCGACGATGTCGTCGCCGCCCTCGACAAGGTGACCACGGCCTACCGCTCGGATTGACGCGATGACGCTCGCCCCGGTCTCGGCGGTCGAGCGACTGAGGAACGGCCGGACTCCGCTCCTCTTCTATCCCTTGCTCGCGTTGGTGTCGTTCCCGACGCTGGGCCTGTTGCTGTGGGGCAAGGACGCCCTCGTCTACGCCCACGACGTGTTCGACATCCCCCGCATCGGCGTGGGCTCCGACTGGCTCGCCGCGGGCCTCGGTCTCTGGAACGTCCACCTCACGGGCGGCGACCCCTTGCTCGTGCAGCAGGCGATCGGGCCGTTGGCGTTCGATGTCCCGCTCGCCTGGCTGGTCGGGCCATTCTGGTCCTTCGTCATCGACGGCTGGCTCCTGGCCGCCGTGGCCGGGATCTCGATGCACCTGTTCCTGCGCGACTGCCTGCGCCTCTCGACGCTCGCGGTGGTGGGTGGCGCGACGATCTTCCTGTTCTGCTATTGGCAGCCCATCATCGGATTCGCCATCCCCGCGACCCCGCTCCTGTTGTGGTTGCTGGAGGGCGCGCTGCGGGCGAGCCGGACGCGCTGGCGCTTCGTCCTGGCCCACGTCCTGGTGGGCGCGTTCGTCCTCTACAACGGCCAGTCCCAGATCGTCGTGCTCGTCGCGTTGCTGGAGGCCGTCTATGTCCTCGCGGTGGCGGCAGGGCTGGGCGTGGGGGTCCGGCGTGGCCTGGCGGTCATTGCAGGGGTCTGGGCGCTTGCCTTCGCCCTCTACGGCCCCGTCCTGCTGACGCAGCTCGTGGCCCTGCCCGAATCCCAGCGAACGGTCTGGTACCTCTATCCGATCCCCCTCTTCGAGGCGATCAGGACGACCATCGGGTTCTACAGCCGGATCGTCATCGGTGTGCCTGACGGCGCGATCTTCGGGTCGCCGGATGTCTACGGCACGTTCTTCCTCGGGGCGGCCGGCCTGCCGCTCGTGGTCCTCGGTGCCGTGCGTTCCGGTCATGACCGGCGGCGCTGGCTGCTGGTGGGCCTGCTGATCGCGATCCCGCTGCTCGACCTCGGGGTCGCCCTGGCCAGACCGCTGCAGGAGCAGGCCGGCTTGCTCAAGACCTTCCAATTCGATCGCATTCGGCACTTCGTCCCGTTCGCGCTCGTGGTCAGCGGCGCCCTGGGCCTCGATGTCGTCGCGAGCGCACTCGCGGTCGGTCGACGGGCCTGGCCGTCGGCCCGCTGGCGGCGGCTGGCCGTGTTCCTCGCGCTGGTGCCGGTCGGGGTGAGCCTTGCTTTCGCGATCGGGAACCTCGCCGGCGCTCGAGTTGACCCGACACGGCCGGGGCCAGAGGTCGTGGGCTGGCTGCTGGCGATCGGCGCGCTCGGGCTCGGTCTGGCCGGCATCTGTGTCGTCGTCCTCGGGACTCGACGCATCGATCCCCGCCTGCCCCGGGCAGCCGGGCTGCTGCTGGTGCTCATCGCCCTGATCCTGGAGCGCGGCATCTATGCCCAGGCGGAGCGGTTGATGGGCGGTGACCTGGCGACGTGGCGCGAGAGCCTCGACCCGACGCCGGGCCAGGCGTTCTTGCTGCGCCAGCCAGGCATCGGCATCGATCGGGTGATGACCTTCGGCGACGACCCGAACCGGATGGGCGCTCTAGGACTCCTCCAGGCCGATGGCTACGAAACCATCTACCCGCTGGCCTATCACGCCTTGTTCGGCCAGCTCATCCGGCCTCAGCTCGATATCGATCCCGCCCGTCGCGTCTACTTCGACCGGTGGGGCAATCGCGCCCAGGCCTTCGGACCGCGCGTCGATGCCGCGCTGGTATCGCTCGTCGGCGTGCGCTGGCTGTACGTCCGCGGACCGCCCCCGCCGGCTTTCAACCCGTCGTTGTACGCGGGCCTCCCTTGGACGCCGACGGTGCCCGGCATCGTCGCTCGCTACCAGGACGCGCAGGTCACGGTCTACGAGGTGCCGAGTGTCCTGCCCAGGGCATTCGTCGCCGGCGGCCTCGCCATCGCGCCGAACGATGCGGCGGTCACCGCCTCACTCGGCGCGGCGACCCTGAGCGACCTGCGCGGCCAAGCCTTCGTCGCCGGTGGGTCGGACGCCGCCGCCCTGGGTGCGGCGCTGGGCGGGGCCGGGACCCCGGGCCCGGCGGGCACGGCGACGATCACGAGCTACACGTCCGACCGAGTGTCGATCGACGTCTCGGCGACGCGGCCAGGGGTCCTCGTCTTCAGCGACGTGTGGGCCCCGGGCTGGGTGGCCGACGTGGACGGGACGAGGACGCCCATCAGCCGCGTCGACGAGGCGTTCCGGGGCGTCGCCGTGGGCCCGACGACCCACCACGTCGTATTCACCTACGTCCCGATCTTCACCTACGTTGGGTTCGTCGTTGCCGGCTGTGCCCTCGCCCTCGCCGCTGGGGTCGCCCTGGTCGTGCGCGCGCGGGACCGGCGGAGGCCGATCCCTACCCCGTCGGCGCGCGGGCCTCGGCCGGCGACAGCAGTTCCCAGCTGAGCGGCGTCCCCCGCTCGAGGCGCCGGGCCGCCCGGCGGCCGAGGACCTCCTCGTAGTGGCGCGTGTGGAGGCCGTCAGCCGGTCGGATCGAGCGGACGTTGCGCTCGGTCAGGGCCTCGCCCTCGGCGATGTCCTCGACGACGAACAGCGAGCGGCGGAAGCGTCGGCTCTCGGCCTCCTCGGGGGTCGGCCCCAGGCGGGGAGTGCCGAGAGCCTGCTCGGCGACGCGCACGGCATCGACCATCTCCTTGAAGGCGGCCGGGTCCAGCGAGAACGGCGCGTCCGGTGTCGGGTCGTCCCGCGAGAGGGTGATGTGCTTCTCGACGATGCAGGCGCCGAGGGCGACGGCCGCCACGGGCACGGCCACACCGGTCGTGTGGTCAGAGAGTCCCACCGGCAGTCCCCAGCGCTCGGCCATGGCCGGGATGGCGCGCAGGTTGACGGCTTCTGGCGGGGAGGGGTAGGCGCTCGTGCACTTGAGCAGGGCGATCTCGGTGGCGCCGGCCGAGCGCGCCGCCGCCACGGCCTCGTCGATCTCGTCCTCGCTGGCCATGCCCGTCGACATCACCATCGGCCGCCCGGTCGCCGCCATCCGTCGAACGAGCGGCAGGTCCACGAGTTCGAAGGACGCGACCTTGAAGGCCGGCACGTCCATGGCCATCAGGAAGTCGACCGCGGTCGGATCGAAGGGCGAGGAGAAGCAGTGCATGCCCAGCTCGGTCGCGAGCGCCTTCAGCCTGGGCTGCCAATCCCACGGCGTGTAGGCGTCCTTGTAGAGGTCGTAGAGCGTCTGTCCGGCCCACAGCGAGCCTTTCGAGTGGCGGAACGGTGGCGCGTCGCTGGGGATGGTGATCGTGTCCGGCGTGTAGGTCTGGAGCTTGACCGCATCGGCGCCCGCTGCCCGGGCCGCATGGATCAGCTGCACCGCCGCCTCGAAACGTTGCTGATGGTTGGCCGACAACTCGGCGATGACGTAGACCGGCTGACCCGGGCCGATGGCCCGGCCGGCGATGGCGAACGGGGCGGTCATGGCGGTATCACCTCGGGAGTATCCCGGGCCCTCGCCCGGCGAGCAGAGCGGGGAGGAGTTCGAGCCCGTCAAGCGTGACGTCGGCATCATCGGCCGCCCCGGGCGGCCTGTCCAGCGGGCCGCCCGTCCGGGGCGGCCGACCCAGCCGGACCGTGTACAGCCCGGCGGCTCGGGCCCCGGCGAAATCCTTGGCCGGGTCGTTACCGACATAGACCGTGGCCGAGGGCGGCACGTCGAGGATGCGGCAGGCGACCCGGTAGCCGACCGGTGACGGCTTGGCGTAAGCGGGCCCGAGCTCGGCGGTGAGCACGACGACGTCGAGCCGTCGGGCCACGCCCGGCAGCCCCGCGAGCTTGCGCCGCTGGACCGACGCCTGACCGTCGCTCAGGACACCGATCAACATGCCAGCGTCACTGATCTCATCGAGAGCCCGTTCGACGCCGGGGAATGGCTCGAGCCGGACCTCATGCGAGCGGTACAGGAGCAGGCAGGCCAGGACGATGTCCGGGTCGCCGCCCAGCCCGACCTCGGCCAGCAGGGTGTCGAAGAGTCGCCCCCGCCCATCCCGAGCGTGCAGCTCCCAGAGGCGGGCGACCAGCGAGGCATCGCTCTGGCCGCTCCGTGCCGCCACGAAGCGGGCCACCGCCCGGAAGCCCCCGTCGACGAACTGGTGTTCCGGGTAGAGGGTGTCGTCCAGGTCGAACAGGACCGCCCGCAGGCCGGCCGGAGGGGTCATGACGATCGCGCCACGCGAGCGAGGTCGGCGTCGTGCACGAACAGGTCGTCGGAGTAGCGCAGCATGACCAGCCCGGCTTCGTAGTCGTCCAGGCGCGGATCGAGGCGCTCCCCGCGCGCCAGGGCCAGGGCGAACGCGGGGGTGGCTTGTCCAGCCCTGAATCCGAGGTTGGCGGCGCCGCCATAGCGGGGGTTGATCTCGATGAAGGCGATCCGCTCGGCGGTCCGGAAGGCCTGCACGGTGACGTGGCCGATGAGGCCGATGGCCGTGCACAGCCGCAGCGTCGCGGCGGACAGCTCCGGGTCGCGGACCGTGCGCGCGACGACCGACTCGCCGGCCACGAGCGCGAGGCGCTGACGCGGCACACAGGAGATCGGCTGCCCGGCCAGGTCGAGGAAGACGTCGACGGTGAACTCCGGCGCAGCCATGAACTCCTGGACCAGGGCGCCGTCGCCCGCCGCCTCGAGGGCCGCCACCAGCTCGGCCCGCGTCGTCACCCTGGCCGTGCCGCGCCCGCCCTTGCCCCGCCGGGGCTTGACGAAGGCGGGCAGGGGCGCGGCGGCCGGGTCGTCGAACGTCGCCGGAGTCTCGAGCCCAGCGGCACGAACGGCAGCGCCGAAACGTCGCTTGTCGGCGCAGGTCTCGACTGCCTCAGGGCTGGATACGAGGACCAGTGTTCCGACGTCGGCAAAGCGCTCGCGAGCCACCGCCAGGACCGGTAGCTCCTCGTCCCGGGTCGGCACCACGAGCCCGATGCCCTCGGCGGCGCACAGGTCGATGAGCGCGGGGATGAACGACGGGTCATCGGAGCGCGGCACGAGTCGCGCGCCGTCGGCCACGTGGAGCGCGGGAGCCAGCGGGCTGATGTCCGCCGCCAGGACCCTGCCTCCGCCGGCCTCCCTGGTGGCCTCCTGGAAGGCCCGCACGAGAAGGACCTTGCGGGCCGCGCTGAGGATGAGGACGGCGGTCCGCCGGTCCATCACGCCGGCCGTGCGACGACGAAGGCGTTGCGGCCGAGCCCGGCCTCCGCCCAGGCCCTCCCCATCGCCCGCCGCGTGCCCTGGTCGAGCGCCAGTTCCGCCCGGCGCCGACGGCGATGAGCGGCGAGACCGGCGGCCGGGTCGGCCCGATAGTCGTCGCCCATCAGCAGGAACAACTCCATCGGGAAGTCGGCGGAGCGAGCGACCACCTCGAACCCCAGGCGTTCCAGCAGCGCAGCGATGGAGGCGTGGTCGAAGTAGTTGACGTGATCGGGGATCGCGACCCACCAGGGCTCGCCGCCGAGGTGGTGCCAGGCGGCGAGTTGGAGCGGGCTGAAGTCGTTGGGGACACGCACGATCAGCCGCCCGCCCGGCAGCAGCGCCGTCCGGAGCGCTTCGACCAGCGGCGCAGGCTCGGCCACGTGCTCGAGGACGTTGAGCAGGACGATGCCCGCGAACGGCTGGCCGCCGTCCCGGGCCCAGTCGTCCAGGTACGCCGAGGCGGTCGACGCGGCGATCGTCAGGCCAGCCGCGCGGCCAAGTTCGGCGAGCGGTCCTGAGGGTTCGGTACCGATCGCGTCCCAGCCTGCCCCGACCAGCGTGCGGAGCAGCTCGCCGGTCCCGCAGCCGATGTCCAGGATCCTGGCGGATGGCGCCTCGGTCCTGACGCCTTCGAGCGCATCGAGGACGTCGGCGTGGAGCGTGACCGCCTGCCAGGCGCGCTCCTCGAAGGCATCGGGACCGCCGGCCAGCATCCGGGCGAGATCCGGGCCGCGTCCCCCGGCCGTCACGAGAGCGCCGTAGTGGCACTCGTAGAATCCGTCGAAGTCGCCTGCCCCGGGGATCGGGTCCAGGCGGCGGTATCCCCACACTGGATCGACGACGATGGCATGAAGCCGGCCATCCGGACCGCGGAACCTCCGCGCCGATGCGGCCGGTTCAAGCATCGGCGTGCAGGAGGCTCGCGGTCCCCGCCTGCTCGCGCTCGAAGGCGACGAGGCGCTCGACGCCCGCCCCGAGGGTCGTCGGCGGGCGCCAGTCGAGGATGGCCTCCAGCCGGGTGAGGTCTGCCTGGCTCGCCTCGTAGGGCTCGTCGGCGGCCTGCTCGGTGCGTTCGAGATGCCGACCGGTGGCCCGCTCGACCGCCGCGATGACGTCTCCCACCGGGCGAGACCGGCCCGAGGCGAGGTTGATCGGCCCTTCGGCCCGGCCTTCGGCGGCCATGCGCAGTAGCCCCTCGGCGACGTCGGCGCTGAAGACGTAGTCGAAACGGTTCTCCGGGTGGTACACGGAGATCGGCTCGCCTGCCAGCGCGGCCCGGACCCAGCGCGAGACGACGTCACGCGAGCCCCGTCCATAGACGCGGAAGATGCGCGCGAAGACGGCCCGATAGGGCGCTCGTCGCACCCCGCGCATGAACGCCGCCTCGGCTTCGCCGTAGAGCTTGGCCGCGCCGCACAGGTTGCGCGGTCGGATGGCAGCCCCCTCGGCCAGTGGCGTCGAGCTGACGGGAGGGGTCGGGCAGGAATACTGCTCGGTGTCGTAGACGAGGTAGCTCGAGGCGAAGACGAACGATTCGATGCCACCCACGCGCTCGGCCAGTTCGGCCAGACGGTGGGTGACGACGACGTTGTCGTTCCAGTTCTGGGCCCAGAACTCGGGCGTCTCGATGGAGCGCTCGAAGGTCGCGGCGAGATGGAGGACGTGCTCAGGCCGGAAGTCCGCGACGGGCCCCAGGTCCATCTCGGCGAGGTCGCCGCGCACATGCTCCACACCCGCCGGGGCCGGCATGGGGAGCGGGTGGCGGTCGATGGAGAGGACGACCGCTCCGGCGGCCGAGAGCTGCGCCAGCACCTCGCGCGCGATCACGCCCGCGCCGCCCGTGAG
>JBIOIE010000037.1:0-10606 GCA_044449605.1 Candidatus Limnocylindrales bacterium
ACTGGGTCCCGCCGGTCGCCGTCTGGATCTTGCCGTCGAACGACATCACCCGCGTCAGGCCGGCCGTTGGCACGAGGCCTGCTGGGGTCCGCGCCCAGTCCGGCGCATCGAGGACGATCCGCGCCGCCTTCGCGGCGGCCGCGTGATCCGGGAGGCGATAGACCTCGACGGGCAGGCTGGTGACGGGCGCCCCGATCGGCGTCCCGTTCTCGTCCTGGGGCTGGTCGACCTCGAGGGAGATGACCGCCCGCTCGTCGGGTGCGACTTCGGTCATGGCCCGTCCCAGGACGACGAACGGCTCTTCACTGGCCGTCGTGCCGATGACCGTCTCGAAGCGGATGCGGACGTCCTGCTCAAGGTGGGCATCCGAGCCGGTCATGCCGATGCCGGCGCTGAGGGTCACCGTGTACAACGTCGCCGGCGCGAGCGTGGTGGGCACGAAGACCAGCGTCCGGCCGTGGGTCTCGAAGCGGCCCGGCACCGCCGGATCGATGGCGAAGTGGGCGGCCGCGTCGATGACGCCGTCCTGGTCGAAGGTCAGCTCGATGCCGCTGGCAAGCGGGACGTCCGTGCTCCGGTCGCCGGGCAAGGCCGTGACGACGTGGATGGGCGCCTTGACCTGGTAGAGCCACTGGCCGGCGAGGGCCCCGTCCGGCGTCAGCAGCTTGAAGCGATAGCGGCGACCCGGGTCGAGCGGCGCCGCCGGCGAGACGACGACCTTGGCCGGATCCGCGGCGGGCGCGACCCGCAGGGCCACGGCGGGCTCGACGGTCAAGCCGGCAGCGAGCGCCGCGGCCGATGTCGAGGTCAGGCTGGCGAGCGTGAAGCTCGTGTCGGCGGCGATGCCGGCCGCGTCCGAGGTCGTGGGGTTCAAGGTGGCCAGCGGCGTGAGGGGATCGAGCGTGCCGAGCGCGGTCCAGTCCGCGGCGGCGGAGGGGTTCGGGGTCGAGCTGGCGCCGGGCGTCGAGCTCGGTGCGATGATGCCGCGGGGCCCGAAGCCGATGACGGCGCCGACGACGATGAGGGCGGTGGCCCCGAGGACGAGCAACGTCGCCAGCGCCCCCCGCCGGACGGGCGGCTGACCGCTTGGACCCTCGGCGGTTGCGCTCATCCCTCGACACCTCGGCTGCGACCGCATGCGGGTCGCCAGCGGTATGACGGGTGCCCGCGAACGTTGTAACGATACGTCGGCCGAGTCGCCGGGTCGGCTACGCTTGCCTCGTGAGCGAGTTCAGGGCGGCAACACTGCGCAGCGCCGTCCGGGCGCGCGTGGACCAGGCTTGGCGAGATGCCGTCGCCGCTGGCGCGCTGCCCTCGGTGCCCGCGGGTGAAGCGGCGCCGGAGGTGGAGATCGCCCGGCCCGGCGATCCGAACCACGGCGACTTCGCCACGAACCTGGCCCTAAAGCTGGCCCGGTCCATGCGCCGGTCCCCGCTGGTCATCGCGGGGGCCCTCGCCGAAGCCCTGCGCTCGCAGGTAGCGGCTGACGGCCCCGATGGCGCGCTCCTGGCCACGGTCGAGGTCGCTCCGCCGGGCTTTCTCAACGTCCGCCTGACAGCGCACGCGCTGGAGGCTGCGCTCGACAGGGCGCGGGCCGCCGGGCCCGGGTTCGGGCGTGTCCCGGCCACGACGCCCCGGCACGTCAACGTCGAGTTCGTCTCGGCCAACCCGACCGGGCCCCTGCACATCGGCAACGCCCGCGGGGCATTCGTGGGCGACCTGCTCTGCCGGGTCCTGGAAGGTGCCGGCCACCGCGTCACCCGCGAGTACTACTTCAACGACTTCGGGGCCCAGGTGCGCAACCTGGGGGCATCCGTACTGGCGATGGCGAGCGGTGGGACGGTGCCGGAAGACGGTTATCGGGGCGCCTACGTGGCCGATCTCGCGGCCGAGCTGCCCGCCGAGATCCGTGCTCGCGCCATGGCGCCCGGGGCCGACGGCGCCCGGGTCGTCGGCACGTGGGCCTCGGAGCGGGTGCGCGAGGGGATCGAGGCCAGCCTCGAACACCTCGGGGTCCACTTCGACGTCTGGAAGACGGAGGGCTCGCTCTACGGCGAGGGCTGGGTGGAGAAGGCCATCGCCCGACTGTGGAACGCCGGGCACGTCTACGTCAAGGACGGTGCGACCTGGTTCAGCTCGATGGCCTTCGGGGACGACAAGGACCGGGTCATCCGTAAATCGAACGGCGAGTTCACCTACTTCGCCGCCGACATCGGCTACGTGACCGAGAAGTTCAGCCGCGGCTTCGACCAGCTCATCTACATCTGGGGCGCCGACCACCATGGCACCGTCGCCCGCGTCCGCAACGCCGCGGCGGCCATGGGCTACGACGTCGACGCCGTCGAGATGCTGCTGATGGCCTGGGTCCGCTTCGTGCGCGATGGGGTCGAGATCTCGATGTCCAAGCGGGCCGGCGAGTTCATCACGCTCGACGAGCTGCTGGCCGAGATCGGCGTGGATGCCGCGCGCTGGTTCTTCGCTGCCCGCGGGCACACGGTGGGCATCGACTTCGACATCGAGCTGGCCAAGAAGCAGTCGGCCGAGAACCCCGTCTACTACGTCCAGTACGCGCACGCCCGGATCGCCTCGATCCTGCGCAAGGCCACCGAGGCGGGCCTGGCGCCGGCGGCGTCGCTGGCGGGCTCGCTGAGCGGCGATCCGGTCGCCACGGGCCTGGCCGGCCAGGTGGCGCGGCTGCCGGAAGTCGTCGAGGACGCCGCATCGGCCGAGGAGACCCAGGGCCTGACCGCCTATGCGACCGAGCTGGCGACGACCTTCCACGCCTATTACCGCGACCGGCGCGTCGTCGACCCGGCCGATCCGGCGACCTCTGCGGCGCGGCTCGCGCTCGTCGATGCCTGCCGCGTGGCCCTGGCGGCGACGCTCGGCTTGCTGGGCATCTCGGCGCCGGAGTCGATGTAGGTCGGCTGCACCGAGCCCCGCTGGCCGGATCCGCCACGGGCGAGCGTGGGCAAGGCTCAGCCCACGGTGACTTGCTAGGGAGTCGTGTCGATCCGCCCCAGCACCGCGGCGTCGCTGGCCAGGTAGACCGAGACCTGCTTCGAGCCGGCCGCGACGCTCGCATGGTCCGAGGCCACGGCCGCCCGCGCGGCCGTCTCGAACTGGAGCGCGTCGGCGGGGCTGTCCCACGCCGTCGACCAGACGATGAGCCAGGCGCCGTTCGGGCCCTCGTACATCGTCAGCCGGTCCCCGCCCCAGCCAGCAGCCGCGGCCTTGGCCAGGGTGGCGCCGGCGGTCGGCTCGAGCCAGACCTCGATGCTCAGCTCGCCGAGCGTGTCCGACAGGCTCGCCGTCCAGCCGGTCCCCAGCCGCCCGAGTTCGTCGGGGGCCGTCACCTGGACGGGCTCCTCGTTGGCCGTGTACTTCTCGGGATGGAGGATCTGCTCGGTCGAATCGGGCGGGTGGGCGTACACGGCGTCGACGGCCGGCCAGCCGCCCTCGCCCTGGAGGCCGTTGACGAAGGTCAGCCCGTCGACGTAGGGGAAGCTGAGCTGGCGCTGCAGGATCGGCGGCAGCGTCGTCAGTACCTGCTGCTGGGCCGGATCGAGGCCCTGGAGGGTCATCGTGAGCAACTCGGGGAGACTGAGGTGCTCGGTCGCCCAGAGCGTCATGAGCAGCGTCGCGTCGCCCTCGACGAGGGCCAGGCGCGCGAGGGCCCGGTCGCTGTTCGAGGTGTCCTCGAGCCCGAGGCTGGCCAGGTCGAAGTGCTGGTCCTGGAGGGCGTGGGTGTACTCGTGGGCCAGGGTCACCTTCTCGAGAGGCCCGAAGTCGGTGCCACGCTGGACGATCGTCATCGTCTTCGTCTCGCGGTCGTAGAAGCCCAGCACCTGCTCGCTGAGCAGGTCGAGCTGGACCTGGCGAAGATCGGTTCCCGCCGGCAGGAGGCCCAAGCGTGCGCCGAAGCGCGACTGGGCTGCGAACTGCTCGGGCGTCATCGAGGCATCGACGACCCGGATCAGGGCGGTCCGCAGGCCGGCCGCATCGAGGATGCGGTTCGGCACCGCGCCGCGTGCCTCGAGACCGCGGATCGGCGGCACCTGGGCCTCGACCTCGCTGATCCGGGCGGCGAGATCGGCGGCGCCGAGCGTCGCGCCCGGCGTGGCCGAGGCCGCCGGGACCGGGGAGGGGCTGGGCGTCGGCGACGGGCTCGGGACGGGTGCGGCGCAGGCCGCCGCCAGGACCAGCGCGAGGCCGACGCTGAAGGCACGGGCGGAGGTGGTCATCGGCCGTCCATTCTGGCAGGCCGTGGTCGCGGTCCCCTCCAGCGCTCTGAAAGGTCCTGCGAAAGGTGTCCGTTTCTTCACCGTCCGGAGCATCGGGCCTTCACGAGCGGCGTCTAGCCTTCGGGATGGGTGAACTGAGACATCGACATCTCCGTTCCCTCTCCCTCCCTCCGGACGGGGGACGCCGATTGGGCAGGCGTCCCCCGTTCCGTTTGTCTGGCAGAATCCCCGCTGATGGAGATCACCTGGTACGGCGGCGGGTGCATCCGGCTGCGGGGCAAGGAGGGCGTCGTCGCGGCCGACGCCTATCGCTCCATCGTCGGGCCGACCGGCCGAGGTCTCACGGCGGACATCGCGACGTACAGCCATGCCGACCCGCACCCCCTCCCCCAGAAGACCAAGGGCCGGGCGCCCGCGACCGACGCCGTCGTCAGGCCCACCAGCCTCGAACCGGCCTTCCAGCTCGATTCGCCCGGCGAGTACGAGATCCACCACGTCCTCGTCAACGGCGTGCGCACCTACCGCGACGAGCAGAAGGGCGCGCTGCACGGAGACAACGTCACGTTCGTCTACGAGCTGGACGGGCTGCACACGGTCTACCTGGGCGACATCGGCCACGCTCTGACCGAGGGCATGATCGGCGAGATCGGCCCGGTCGAGGTCGTGGTCGTGCCGGTGGGCGGACACCTCGCGCCGTCCCGGGCGGCCGAACTCGTCGCCCAGCTCGACGCCAACCTCGTGGTGCCCATCCCCGTCTGCGAGGACGAGGCGGAGTGCGTCGCCGAGATGGCCAAGTTCGCCCACGAGATGGGGGTCACCCAGACGCCCGAGCCGCAGCCGAAGCTGACGGTCACCTTCTCGTCGGTGCCCCAGGAGCTGACCCTCGTCCTGCTCGAGTCGAAGAGCAAGATCTAGGCGCGGCCGCGCGCGGCGCGACCGCCGTCAGCTGCGCCCGAAGACGACCTCTCCGCGCTTGACCACCGTGCGCACGAGGTCGGCGCCCAGCCAGTAGGCCAGCTGCTCGTGCGAGGGCACGCCCCAGACGACGAGGTCGGCGGCCCTGCCCGGCTCGAGCGCTCCGTGGGTCGCGCCGAGCCCGAGCGCATGGGCGGCGTTGACGGTCACCCCGGCGAGCGCCTCGGCCGCCGTGAGCTTCAGGCGGAGCATGGCCAACGAGAGCACCAGCTGGAGGTTGGGCGTCGGTGACGTGCCCGGGTTGAAGTCCGTGCCGAGGGCGACGGGCACGCCCCGCTCGATGAAGGTCCGGGCCGGCCCCTCGTGCTCGTTCATCAGCACCAGCCCGGTGGCCGGGAGCAGGGTGGCCACGACCGGGCGGCCCTCCTCTGCCGCGCGGGCCAGGGCCGCGATGCCCTCCGGCGATGGTGCGGCCAGGTGGTCGGCGGAAGCGGCGCCGAGTTCGGCGGCCAACTCGGCTCCGCCGGACGGCGCCAGCTCGTCGGCGTGGAGGCGGGGTCGCAGGCCGGCCTCGGCACCGGCGAGGAGGATGCGCCGGGACTGGTCGGCGTCGAAGACGCCGCGCTCGCAGAAGACGTCGCAGTACCGGGCGATGTGCTGCCGGGCGACGGCCGGGATCTGCTCCTCGATGACGCGCCGGACGTACAGCTCCGTGCCATCGGGCACGCCGCGATCCTCGGCGGGCACGGCATGGGCGCCCAGGAAGGTGGGCACGATCTCGATGGGTCCCTCGCCGGATAGCCTGTCCGCGACCTCGAGCAGGCGCAGCTCGGTGGCCGTGTCGAGCCCGTAGCCGGACTTCGCCTCGATCGTCGTCACGCCATGGCTGAGCATCTCGGCCAGCCAGCGGCGGCCATGGGCCAGGAGCTCCTCCGACGAGGCGGCCCGGGTGGCAGCCACCGTGGACAGGATGCCGCCACCCGAGGCGAGGATCTCGAGGTACCCGGCGCCGGCCTGGCGCAGCCGCCACTCGCCTTCGCGGGTGCCGCCGAAGAGGAGGTGCGTGTGGGGGTCGATGAGCCCCGGCGTGACCGTGCACCCGGCGGCGTCGAGGATCTCGAAGCGTGCCTCGTCGAGCCCGTCCCCGGCGAGCCGGGCACGGACCTCGGCGCCCGGTCCGGCGGCCAGGATGCGGCCCTCCCAGCATGCGACAAGGGGGTCGACAGCCGCGGCCAGCACCGCGGCGTCCCCCTGGGCGGAGCCGCGCCGCAGGCCGCCGGCCAGCGTCGCGACCTCGGCCGCGCCGCGGACCAGGAGGCCGCGCGCGCTCATGTCCCGTCCCGCGCTACCGCCGCCGCGAGGCGCAGCTCGAGGGCCATCGTCGGCTCGAAGTCGCGGATGTGCAGCCAGGCCGCGGCCTGCCCGAGGCGCTCCTCGACCCGCCTGTCGGCGGGGACCGCGAGATGGTCCGCGACGTCGGTCAGCGAGGCCAGCGGCGCGAGCCCGATCAGCTCCGACTCACGCAGGGCCACGCCCTCCTCGGCGGCCAGGTCACGGACGGTCTCCCAGACCAGCCAGACCGGTGTGACCGCGAAGTCGAGCAGGTTCATGGAGACCTGGGCGCAGGCCAGCTCGTCGAGGTAGAGACCGAGCGCCTGGACACGGGGCAGCCCGCCCGAGCTCTGGCGCACCCGCCGGGCGATCCGCTTCGCCAGCTCGAGGTCGGCCGAGGCGAGGTTGATGTTGTAGGCGATGAGGAATGGCCGGGCACCGACGGCGACCGCGCCGGCGCTGGGATGGAGCCGGGCCGGCCCGAAGTCGGGCGCCCAGGCCGGCTCGCCGATGCGCTCCCGCAGGCCCTCGAACTGGGGCCGGCGGAGGTCGGCCAGCACGACCCGCTCGCTGCGCGTGGCCGCCTTCGCGTAGAGGTAGACGGGCAGGTCGAAACGCGCCGCGATGCGGGCTCCGAAGCGGCGGGCCAGGGCCACGCACTCGTCCATCGTCGAGTCGCCCAGGGGCACGAAGGGGATGACGTCGACGGCCCCGATGCGGGGATGCTGGCCCTCGTGCTGGCGGAGGTCGATGAGCCGCACCGCCGCCGCGACGGCCGCCTCCATCGCCGCGGCCACCGGATCGGGCTCTCCGGCGAGGGTCAGGACGCTTCGATTGTGGTCGGCGTCTGAGGTGCGGTCGAGGAGCTGGACGGCGGGGCTGGCGGTGACGGCGGCGGCGATGGCGTCGACGACCTCGACCCGCCGCCCCTCGCTGAAGTTGGGCACGCACTCGACGAGCTTGGCCACCCCGGCAGTGTACCGGCGGACGCTCAGGCGCCGGCGGCCTTGAGCAGGAAGTCCGTGCCGAACCCGGCGACCAGCCCGATCACGAGGGCGGAGCTCGCCCACATCGGCACGGCCAGCCGCCGCGAGACCGCGATCATCTCGTTGAAGACGAAGATGAGGGCCCCTGCCGCGAGGCCCAGGAAGACGATCGAGAGGAGGGGCGAGACGAAGGTGAAGCCGACGATCCCGCCCACGAAGGTCGGCCCGCCGCCGACGAGGCCGGCCAGGCCAAGGAACGACCAGCTGGGCAGCTCGCCGGAGGTCAGCGGGGCGGCGATGCCGAAGCCCTCGGTCGCGTTGTGGAGGGCGAAGCCGATGACGAGGATGATGGCCAGCGAGGTCGCACCGGTCGCGGCCGACTGGCCGATGGCCAGACCCTCGCTGAAGTTGTGGAGGCCCAGGCCGATCGCGGTCGCCAGCGCGATCTGGCGGGGCAGCGCCGCGCTCTTGGTGCGGGCCCGCAGGCGAGTCGTGACCCAGGTCACGGAGAGGAGCCCGACGGCCAGGCTGCCCCCCAGCGCGATCGCGTCCACCACGAACGGACCCGCCTGCCCGGCGCCGCTCGTGGCCGCGTCGAGCGCCTCGGTCGCCGGCTCGAGGGCCTGGGCGATCACGTCGTAGATCAGGAAGAGGATGACGCCGGCGGCACCCGTCGTGAGCATCGCCTGCCAGGTCGGCGACACGTTCCTGAGCCGGCCGACCGGCAGGCCAAGGTAGATCGTGAACCCCGCGAACGCAGCGAGGATCACCGTCTGCTCGAACGTCATGGACTCTCCGCGACCGGGTTCCGGGGGGCCGCGCGTCAGGCAATCCCGAGCGCGGGGGTCAGGATTAGGCTAGGGGCGCGGCCGGCCCGCTGTCAAGGGTGCCCACGAGCAGGCTTGACGGCGGCCGACGCACCGCCGACAGTTCGGCCGATGGAAACGGCCCCCAGGTCACCGGCGCCGGCGCGCATGGTGACCATCGCTGACGCGCCCCTGACCAGCACCGACATCGTCGCCATCGCGCGCGGGGCACGGGTCGAGCTGACGCAGGCCACCGAAGCGCGCATCGCCGCCGGCCGCGAGGTCGTCGAGGAGGTCCTCGCGGGGCCTGATCCGGTCTACGGCCTGAACACCGGCCTCGGCCATGCGCGGGACGAGCGGCTGCCGGCGGAGGACCTGGCCCGCTACCAGGAGCTGACGGTGCGCATCCATGATGGCGGCCTCGGCCCGCCCCTGCCGGTGGAGGTCGTGCGGGCGGCGATGGCCGTCCGCCTGGCCGGCATCGCTCGGGGCGGCTCGGGCGTGACGGTAACGCTCGCCCGGACCATGGCCCAGATGCTCGACCGTGGCGTGCACCCCATCGTGCCGGCCAACGGCTCGGTCGGCGCGTCGGACCTCATGCACATGGGCGCGATCGCCCGGGTCGCCATCGGCTACGGGGCCGCCGAGTACGGCGGAGAGCGCATGACCGGCGCCGAGGCCATGCGCCGCGCCGGCATCCCGGTGCTCGTCCTGGGCCCCAAGGAGGGCCTGGCCATCCTGTCCGCCAACGGCGTGAGCATCGGCCATGGAGCCCTCGTCGTCGACCGAGCGGCCAGGCTGGCCGAAGTTGCGGACCTCGTGGCTGCCCTCGCGCTGGAGGCCGTGAGCGGGAACCCCTCGATCCTGGACCCCGCGGTCGCCACGGCGAAGCCGATCCCGGGCCAGGTCGCGGCCGCCGCCCACATGCGTGCGCTGCTGCGCGGGAGTTCGATCCTCGTGCCGGGCGTGGCGGCGTCGGTCCAGGACCCGCTCTCGTTCCGCGTCGCGCCCCAGGTCCACGGCGCCTTTCGGGCGATGCTCGCCTTCACCCGCGACGCGGTCGACGGCGAGCTGGCCTCGATGGACGACAACCCGCTCGTGGTCGTGGCCGAGCGGCGGATGATCAGCAACGGCAACTTCCATCCCATGCTGCTCGCGTTGGCCTTCGATGCCCTGCGTCCGGCCATCGCCCACGTCGGCCAGATCAGCGACCGGCGCATGAACCACCTCTGGTCGCGGGTCGTCGCCGCGCGGACGGACTCGATGGTCGAGCTCATCGCCTCGATGAGCGCGCCCGGCAGCGGTTTCATGCCCCGCTATGCCGCGGCAGCACGCTACGCGGAGCTGCGCGGCCTGGCCGGCCCGGCGACCCTCGACATCGCGCCGCTCGACCTCGGCCAGGAGGACCACGCCACGGCGGCCACGATCACCGTGCAGCGCACCTCGGAGGCGCTCGATGCACTCGAGGAGATCCTCGTCGTGGAGCTGCTCCTGGCCCGCGACGCGCTGAAGTTCGGGGGCGCGCCGGCCCGCCACGGCGACGGCACGGCGGCGGCCCTGGCGGTCTTGGACGCGACGGTGGCGGGCTTCGGGCCAGAGGCCATGACCGCCGACGTGGTGGCCGCGCTGCGGCCGCTGCTCTCGACGGGCATCCTCGCTGCCGCGGACGCCGCCGCGGCCTGAGGGGATCGGGCGGGCCTCGTCAGCCGTCGAGCATGGGGATGCGGATGCCGCGCTCGTGGGCGACCTCGATGGCCCGCTCGTAGCCGGCGTCAGCGTGGCGGATGACGCCCATGCCCGGGTCGGTGGTCAGGACCCGCTCCAGCTTCTGCGCCGACAGCTCCGTGCCATCGGCGACGACGACCATGCCGGCGTGCTGTGAGTAGCCGATGCCGGTGCCGCCACCGTGGTGGATGCTCACCCAGGTGGCCCCGGCGGAGGTGTTGACGAGCGCATTGAGGAGCGGCCAGTCGGCGATCGCGTCGGAGCCGTCGCGCATCCCCTCGGTCTCGCGGTTGGGCGAGGCCACGGAACCCGCGTCGAGGTGATCGCGGCCGATGACGATGGGCGCCGAGATCTCGCCGTTGGCGACGAGCCGGTTGAACTCGAGCCCAGCCCGCGCCCGCTCCCCGTAGCCGAGCCAGCAGATGCGCGCCGGCAGGCCCTGGAAGGCGACGCGTTCCTCGGCCATGGTGATCCAGCGGCGCAGCGAGGCGTCCTCGGGGAACAGCTCGAGGATGGCCCGGTCGGTGCGCGCGATGTCGGCCGGATCGCCTGACAGCGCGGCCCAGCGGAACGGCCCCTTGCCCTCGCAGAAGAGGGG
>JBIOIE010000038.1:0-10538 GCA_044449605.1 Candidatus Limnocylindrales bacterium
GGCCGACCAGCCGATCGGCGGTGAGCTGGAGGAGCGAGCGGTCGCCGAGGAGGGGCAGGAAGGGCTTGGGCCGCTCGGGCGTGCTCAAGGGCCAGAGGCGGGTCCCGCCGCCGCCCGCCAGGATGAGGGTATACATCGACCTAGCCATTCTAGGTAGGGCTTGGCGCAGTGGCTTATCGTCCCCGTCGATGAGCACGATCGACGCCGAAGGCATGGCCGCCTACGTGGAGATCGGCGCGAAGCGGACCTTCGCTGGTGCTGTGGAGTGGCCGGGCTGGAACCGCGCCGGGCGCGACGAGGCCTCGGCTCTCCAGGGCCTCGCGGACTATGGGCCGCGCTACGCGGCCGTCCTCCCCGGCACCGGACTCGGGTTCAGCGCGCCAGTCGGGCCGGAGGCGTTCGAGGTCGCAGAGCGGGTGGCGGGCAACGCCACGACCGACTTCGGGGCACCGGGCGTCCCGCCCGCGAGCGACCAGCGCCCGGCGACCGCGGCGGATCTGGCCCGGCTGCGCCGCATCCTCGAGGCCTCCTGGGCCGCCCTGGACCGGGCGGTCGATGCGGCCGGCGGGGTCGAGCTGCGCAAGGGACCCCGGGGCGGCGGCCGCGAGCTGGAGGCCATCCTCGAGCATGTCCGCGACGCCGAGGCCGCGTACCTCTCGGGGCTGGCCTTGAGGGCGCCGAGGGCCGATCCGGGAGATGCGCGAGCCTCGCTCCTGCAGGTGCGAACGGCGGTCCTCGAGGCGATGGACGCGGCAGCGCGTGGCCTTCTGCCCCAGGAGCGGCCGCGTGGCGGCAAGCCGTGGCCGATCCGCTATTTCGTCCGGCGGACGGCGTGGCATGCGCTCGACCACGCCTGGGAGATCGAGGACCGTTCGGCGCCCTGATGGGGCGCCCTGGCGAGGCCCCGGGTCAGCCGGCGGCGACCGGCTCGGGCATCGCCAGGCCGGCCTCGGCGGCCAGCGCCTCGGCCAGGTTCGTGCGCTCCCAGGGCAGGTCGAGGTCGTCCCGCCCGAAGTGCCCGTACGACGCCGTCTGGCGGTAGATCGGCCGGCGCAGGTCGAGGGCGGCGATGATCGCCGCTGGGCGCAGGTCGAAATGGCGGTCGATGAGGCCCAGGATGCGCTCGTCCGCGACCCGCCCGGTGCCGAACGTCTCGATCGAGATCGAGAGCGGCCGGGCGATGCCGATGGCGTAGGCCAGCTCGATCTCGAAGCGGTCGGCGAGGCCGGCGGCGACGACGTTCTTGGCCACCCAGCGCGCGGCATAGGAGGCGCTCCGGTCGACCTTCGAGGGGTCCTTGCCGCTGAAGCAGCCGCCGCCGTGACGGGCCATGCCTCCGTAGGAGTCGACGATGATCTTGCGCCCGGTCAGGCCCGAGTCGCCCATCGGTCCGCCGACCACGAAGCGGCCGGTGGGGTTGACGTAGATGGTCGGGTCGATCTCGCGCAGGTTGGCCGGCACGACCTCGCGCACGACGGCCTCGATGACGTCGTCGCGGAGGCGGTCGGTGGCCACGTCTTCGTCGTGCTGCGCCGCCACGACCACGGTCCGCACCGCGCGGGGCACGCCGTGGGCGTACTCGATGGTGACCTGCGTCTTGCCGTCGGGGCGGAGGTACGGGAGCATCCCGCTCTTGCGCACCGCGGCCAGGCGGCGGGCCATACGGTGGGCCAGCGCGATGGGCAGCGGCATCAGCTCCGGCGTCTCGCGGCAGGCGAAGCCGAACATCATGCCCTGGTCGCCGGCGCCCTGGTCGTGACCGTCACCATGGCCGCGCGTCTCATAGGACTCATCGACGCCGCGCTTGATGTCCGGCGACTGCTCGTGGACGCTGACGATCGTGCCGCATGTGCGGTAGTCGAAGCCGTAGCGGGCGTCGGTGTAGCCGATGTCCTTGACCGTGTCGCGGACGACCGTCTGGAACTCCACGTAGGTCTTCGTGGTGATCTCGCCGAGCACGTAGACCGTGCCCGTCGTCGTCGCCGTCTCGCAGGCCACGCGCGCCATCGGGTCGTCGCGCAGGATCGCGTCGAGGATCGCGTCGCTGACCTGGTCGCAGAGCTTGTCGGGGTGGCCCTCGGTGACCGACTCGGAGGTGAACAGGTAGTGCGGCGCGTCGACGATGCTGGTCATGGCCGAAGGGTAGCACCGGGCCGCCGCCCGGGGCCCGGCGAGGCGGGCCTCAGGCGGGCCGGCTGAGCTGGAGCGGCTCGATCTCGTCGGCCGGCTCGAAACCGAAGACCTGGCCGTAGAACGACAGCTCCGCCTCGTAGGTGCGCCGGATGTTCTCCGACTTGCGGAAGCCGTGCCCCTCCCCGGCGAAGGCGAGGTAGGCGTAGGGGATGCCCTTCTTCTCCAGCGCGGCCACGATCTGCTCGGCCTGGCTGGGCGGCACGACGTGGTCGTCGAGGCCCTGGAGGATGAGCATCGGGGCGTTCATCCGCTCGACATGGAGGATCGGGCTGCGCTCGATCCACAACTCCCGCGCCTCCGGCCAGGGGCCGACCAGGCGCTCCGTGTAGCGCGACTCGAACTTGTGTGTCTCCATGTCGAAGCCGGTCAGGTCGCCGATCCCGAAATAGCTCACGCCGGCCTTGAAGAAGTCGCTGAAGGCGAGCGCGGCGAGGGTCGTGTACCCGCCGGCGCTGCCGCCCTGGACGCCGACCCGCTCCGGGTCCACCTCGCCCTGGGCGATCAGGTAGCGGGCGGCGGCGATGCAATCGTCGACGTCGACGACGCCCCACTGGCCGTCGAGACGGGACCGGTACGCCCGGCCGTAGCCCGTGCTGCCGCCATAGTCGACGTCCACGACCGCCATGCCCCGGCTCGCAAAGTATTGGATCGCGCCCCGGAAGCCGGCCCCGGTGGACGCGGTCGGGCCGCCGTGGCTGAGCACGCGCAGCGGTGGCAGCTCCCCAGCCGGGCCGGCGAACCCGTCGTTGTGGGGCGCGTAGTAGAGGGCGTGGGCGGTCAGGCCGCCCTTGGTCGGGAACGCGATGTGGCGCGGCACCGACACCTCGGCGGCCGGGAAGGCGGTGGCCGAGGTGCGGCGCAGGACGGTGAGGCGGCCAGTGTCCACGTCGAGGCGGGCGACGTGGGCCGGCTCGGTCGGCGAGGAGGCGACGAGGGCGACGGTCCGGCCGGCCGCGGCCACGTGGCTGATCTCGGTGTAGGGCGTGGGGATCTCCGCCGGCGCGCGGCCGGCCGAGATGTGGAGCAGCCGGTCCTGGCCTCCGCTGGTGACGGCCGCGACGATCGAGCCGTCGGTCAGGAACCCGTAGGACGCGAGCCCGAAGACCCACTGCGGGCCCGAGCTCTCGGCCTCCATGGGCGCCAACGCGGTGATCGTGCCATCCGCTTCGAGCCGCTGGATGTTCCACCAGTCGCTCCGGTCGGAAACGAAGTGGAGGCGCCCGTCGGGCGACCAAGCCGGCTCCGCGATCGATTCGGCGCGGCTGCCGGCGATCGTCCGGGCGGCACCCGGGATCCCGGCGGCGTCGAGGTCGGCGAGGCGCAGTTCGGAGCCATCCCAGGGCATGTCGGGCAGGGCCCAGGTCAGCCAGGCCAGGCTGTGCCCATCCGGACTGAGCCGCACGGGACCGTAGAAGTCCGCCCCGCTGACGAGCACGACGGCCTCCGCCGGATCGCCACCGGCCGGGCCCAGGGGCACCGCCACGATCTCGTTGACCGGCACGCCCTCGGCGCGATGGTCCTCGCGCACGCAGATGAGGCGGCCGCGAGCCACGTCGACGCTGATGTCCGCGTAGCGCAGGGGGCCCTCGGGCGTGATCGGCTCGGCCCTGGGGCCATCGGCGCCCGACCGGCCGGGAAGGGTTCGGTAGAGGCGGCCGTCAGCGAAGTCCGAGTAATAGACGACGCCGCCGTGGATGGCCCACGCGCCGCCGCCGTACTCGTGCACGTCGTCGCGGACATTGACGCCCCGCGGGGTCAGCTCGTCGAAGCCGCCATCCCGAGTCGCCCGAACGACCACGCCGCGGCCGGCCTCGCCTGGCCGTTCCTCGAGCCAGCAGATGGCGTCGCCGTCGAAGCGCACTTCGGAGGCGAAGATCCGCTCGGCGAGCAGGGCGTCGATGGTGATCGAGGAGCGCCAGCTGCCGTACGGCGCGACGGTGCGATCAGCCAAGGGATCTCCTGCTGCGGGGCTGCCGATGATACGGGGTCGAGCCGGCCGGCTCGGGGTCGAGCGCCGGCGGCTACGTCCCGCTCTGCCAGGAGGCGACGTAGCGCTTCTGCTCCTCGGTCATGTCGTCGAGGACGATGCCCAGGGCCGCCAGCTTGAGACGGGCCACTTCCCGGTCGATGGCCTCGGGCACGTCGTAGACCCGCCGTTCCAGCTCGCCGTGGTGGGCGGCCACGTACTCGGCGCAGAGGGCCTGGTTGGCGAAGCTCATGTCCATGACCGCGGCCGGGTGGCCCTCGGCCGCGCTGAGGTTGACCAGCCGGCCCTCGGCCAGGAGGTGCAGCTTCTTGGGCCCGAGGTCGAACTCCTGGACGTTCTCGCGGACCTCGCGGACGTGGCCCTCGGCCAACTGGCGCAGGGCGGGCAGGTCCAACTCGGCGTCGAAATGGCCGCTGTTGGCCATGATCGCGCCGTCGCGCATGGCCACGAAGTGCTCGCGCCGGAAGACGTTGATGTTGCCCGTGGCGGTGATGAACAGCTCGCCCCAGGGCGCCGCCTGGGCGACCGTCAGGACCTCGTAGCCGTCCATGAGCGCCTCGAGGGCGCGCACCGGGTCGACCTCGACGATGGCCACGTGGCCGCCGTGGCCGCGGATGCGCAGGGCGATGCCCTTACCCACCCAGCCATAGCCGGCGACGACCACCCGCCGGCCGGCGATGAGCACGTTCGTGGCCCGCAGGATGCCGTCCAGGGTGGACTGGCCGGTGCCGTAGCGGTTGTCGAAGAGGTGCTTCGTCTGGGCCTCGTTGACGGCCATGACCGGGAAGCCCAGCGCCCCGGCGGCGGCCATCGCCTTGAGCCGGACGACACCGGTCGTCGTCTCCTCGGTCCCGGCGAAGACTTCGCCGACCTGGGTCGGTCGGTCCTGGTGGAGCAGGGTCACGAGGTCGCAGCCGTCGTCCATCGTCAGCT
Organism: Candidatus Limnocylindrales bacterium; assembly: GCA_044449605.1. GTDB lineage: Bacteria > Chloroflexota > Limnocylindria > Limnocylindrales > CSP1-4 > CSP1-4. The sequence continues at coordinate 5,114 of JBIOIE010000038.1, forward strand.
GGGGATGGGTATCCGCGACCGCCGCGAGGTGCGCGTAGTAGGTGTCGCGGTCCTCACCCCGCCGGGCGAAGACACCGATGCCGTGGCGCTCGACGAGGGCGGCGGCCACGTCGTCCTGGGTGGAGAGCGGGTTCGAGGCGGCGAGGACGATCTGGGCCCCGCCGGCCTGGAGCGTGCGCATGAGGTTGGCGGTCTCGGTCGTCACGTGGAGGCAGGCCCCGATGCGCAGCCCGTCGAGCGGGCGCTCGCGGGCGAAGCGCTCGCGGATGAGGCGCAGGACGGGCATCTCGCGCTCGGCCCATTCGATCCGCCGCTGGCCCTCGGCGGCCAGGCCGAGATCGACGACGTCGTGGGCGGGCTGGGCGTTCACGGACACGGATCAGGACTCCCTGGATGGCTGGAGGAACCGGCGCAGCGGGGCGACGATGCTATCCCAGCTCGATGCCCGCCGGTGAACGAGGCGTTCCTCGAAGCGCACGTGCTCGCGGTAGCCGAGGGTGAGATAGGCGGCGATGGCCGGCGGATTGTCGGACCGGACGTTGAGCACGACGCGCTCGCAGGTGCGCAGCAGCTCGCCCGTCACCGCGCTCGTGGTGATCTTGGCGAAGCCCCGGTTGCGCTGGCTCTCGTGGGTCATGACGTTGCCGACGACGGCCAGCCCGGCCTCGGCGCTGATGACGTGCGTGCCGGCGGCGGCGACCAGGCGGCCCCCGACCCGGATCCCGTAGTAGACCCCGTTGGCCACCGCCTCGGAGGGCAGGAACGTCGTGAAGCCGAGGTTGTAGAGACGGTTGAGGTCGCCGATCTCGGAGGGCAGCAGGCGCTGCGTGGCGCCGGGCGCCGGCCGGAAGCTGCTCCGGTCGACCCACATGCGGACCATCGGCGGGCCGGGGGCGATGCGGTAGACGCGGCCTGCGGCGACGAGGTTCTCGGGCAGGGCGGCGAGGTAGGCGGCCCGCGGCCGGATCACGTCGCGCAGGACGGCGGTGACGCCGTCGGGCTCGCCCATCACGAAGAGCGGCTGGGGCGAGAAGCCGGTGTATTCGAGGGCCACGGCCACCGGCCGGTCGCCCTCGAAGGCCGCCCCCCAGCGCGTCCGTGGGAACTCGCGCTCGTCGAGGTCGCACAGGGCATAGGCGGCGAGGAGCGGGTCGCTGCCCAGGAACTTGCGCAGCAAGGCGCGATCGGTCGTGGCCCGCGCTTCGATGCGGCCCTGGACGCGCCCGTGGGTGCGGCTGGCCACGGTCGCCATCAGCCGGCTCCGGGGAAAGGCGGCCGAAGGACGCCGCGGTCGGTGATGAAGGCGGTGATGAGGTCGGCCGAAGTGACGTCGTCGAGAGGCACGAGGGCCTCGGTCTCGGGCGGCGGCGAGGGCTCGCCGGCCACGGCCAGGAGTTCGGAGGACGGTCGGATGGCGACCGACAGGCCGGATCCGTCCCCGACTCCCGGATCGAGGGCGGCCAGCGGCGCGCAGACGTAGAGCGGCACGCCGTGACGGGCGGCCAGCACGGCCAGCGGATACGTGCCCGCGGCGTTGGCGAGGTCGCCGTTGGCGGCGATCCGCTCGGCACCGACGAGGACAGCGTCGACCGTCCGCTCGCGCAGGAGCCAGCCGACCGCGCCGTCGGCGATGACCGTACAGGGCACGTCCGAGGCCTTCAGCTCGGGCGCGGCGAGGCGGGCGCCGGTCCGCCCCGGACGGGTCTCCATGACCCAGACGTGAACGGCGCGCCCCTCGGCGGCGATGGCCTGGACGACGCCCTGCGCGGTGCCCATGAGGCCGCCCGACAGCGGTCCCGTCTCGTCGATGGTGAGGATCTCCAGGGCGCGGCCCTCCGGCTGGGCGAGCAGCGCGGCGCCGTCGCGCCCGAGCCGGCCGAGACCGACGGTCGTCTCGCCGGCGAGGTCGTCCGCGACCTTGCGGATGGCCCGCTGGATCTCGGCGCCGTCGCCCAGCTCGCCGATCGCCAGCCAGGCCTCGAGGCAGCGATCGACGGCGGCCGCCACGGAGGCCACGTCGGGACGGGCGCTGATCAGGGCATTGCCGGTGCCCCGCAGGGTCGCGTTGCGCACGAACGGCTTGGAGGCCACGTTGCGCTCGGCCGCCAGGGCCATGGCGTACGCCGACAGCTGGCCGAGGAGCGGCCCGCCCCGCGCAGCGAGGCTGCGCATGACGGCGGCCACGTCACCGCTGGTGCGGCACTCGATGTCGACGGCCGCGAGCGGCAGCCGGCGCTGGTCGAGGACCAGGACGACGCCGTCGCCGACCCGATACGGGCTCCGATAGCCGACCTCGGCCAGCGCGAGCGCCCCCGACATCCGCTCCGCAGACGCGGCCGGGTCCAGCCCCAACCCGAACAGCTCGCCGGCCGCCACGGTCGTCCCCCGGCGCACCGCGTTCGCGGCGCCGACGACGGTGGCCGCGGTGTTCAGCGCGTCGCGCGAGAAGGCCCGGAAGAAGGCGCGCCGATCGAGGTCGGCCTCGGGCTCCGCCTTGTGGTCCGGCTTGCCGGCGCTCACGCGACCCGCGATCCCGCGCTCAGTAGGAGATGACGCTGTGGACGTCGAGCCCGGTCAGCTTCTCGCGTCCCTTGAGGAAGCTCAGCTCGACGAGGAAGGCCACGCCGATGACGTCGCCTTTCAGGCGCCGAACCAGTTCCACCGTGCCGTCGACCGTGCCCCCGGTCGCCAGCAGGTCGTCCACGATGAGGACCTTCTGGCCCGCCTTGATGGCGTCGCTGTGGATCTCGAGCGTGTTCGTGCCGTACTCGAGGGCGTACTCGACGCTGACCGTTTCGGCGGGCAGTTTGCCGAGCTTGCGCACGGGCACGAAACCGGCCTTGAGCTGGTAGGCCATCGGGGCGCTGAAGATGAAGCCGCGCGACTCCATGCCCACGACGATGTCGATCTTCTTGCCGAGGTACGGCGCCATCAGGCGGTCGATCGCCTCGCGATAGGCGGCGGCGTCCTTGAGCAGCGTCGTGATGTCATAGAAAAGGATGCCCGGCTTGGGAAAATCGGGCACCTCGCGGATGCTGGCGCGAAGATCGGCCACGGACACGGTCGGGCGGCTCCTGGTCGATGCTGACCGCAGCTGGCGGAACGGACCGAAGTCTAGCGTGTGCGCAGGCTCGTGGCCGCCACGCGACCGCTTCAGGCGGAGCGGATGTCGCGGCGCTCGAAGGCGAGGATGCCGATCACGGCCAGCGCCGTGGCCGGCACCGCCAGGGCCAGGTACCGCCACGGCTCCGAGGCGTTGACCAACGGGTCGCCGCTCAGCGCCCAGGCCCACGGCGAGAGCTGTCGCCACGGCAACAGGACGTCGCTGAGCGGGAAGAGCGCGGCGACAAGGTAGCCGACGAGGGCGAGCCCGAGGCCGACCGAGAGGACGAGGCCCGGCCGCGCCGTGAAGCCGGCGACGGCGACGGCCAGACCGGCGTAGAACGCACCGAGCAGGGCGCTCAGGACGACGGTCGCGACGACCCGGTCGTCGCCGATCTGCAGGTCGAAGACGGCGTCCGACGCCAGCTGCGAGAGGAGCACGACGATCCCCAGGATCGCCAACCAAGCCAGCACGGAGATGCTCCGCGCGGCCAGGAAGGCGCGGCGGGTCACCGGCTGGGCGAGCAGCAGTTCCATCCGCCCGGCATCCTCGTCGGCGGCGACGAGGCTGTTGGCGAACATCACTCCGGCGGCCGCGAACATCAGGGGCACGATGATCTCGTACAGGCCTCCGCGCAGGTAGCCGGCCGCGGTGGCGAAGTCCTGCAGGCCGAACGCCTTGAGGATGGCCGGCGGCAGGACCCCGAGGGCCTGGTCGATCGCCGACGAGCCCTTGAAGAGCGGCCAGAAGGCGACGGTGCTGACGATGAGCAGCACGAACGTGATGGCCCAGCCGAACGCGGCCCGCCAGGACGCACGGATCGGCCCGACGACGAGCTCGGCCCAGCGCCCGGTCGCGCTCATGAGGCCGCCCCGTAGAGGTCGAGGAAGGTCTGCTCGAGGTCGGGCTCCTCGACGAGCATGCTGTCGACCGGGTGGCGGGCCAGGACCTCGAGGAGCGGCTGGATCGGCCCGGCCAGGAGCGCGGCGAAGTGCCGCCCCTGGACGATGGGACCGTCGAGGCCGGCCAGGGCCGCCAGCTCGGCCGCCGGGGCCTCGTCCCGGAACCAGACGTCGATTCGCTGCCGAGCGCGGCTTCGCAGCTCGTCGACCGTGCCCGTGGCCACGATCTCGCCGGAGCGCAGGACGGCCACCCGGTCCGCCGCGCGCTGGACCTCGCTCAGCACGTGGGACGAGAGGAAGATCGTCGTCCCAGCCTCCCGGGCTTCACGGACGAGGCGCAGGAACTCGTGCTGCATGAGCGGGTCGAGCCCGTTCGTGGGCTCATCGAGGACGAGCAGCTCGGCGCCCGAGAGGAAGGCCAGCAGGAGGGCGACCTTGCGCCGGTTGCCGGAGGAGAGGTCGCGCAGGCGACGACCGAGGTCGAGGTCGAGCCGCTCCGCCAGCTCCTTCTCCCGGGCGGGATCGAGCCGGCCCCGCAGTCGCCCGATGGCGGCGACGAACTGGGCCCCGGTCTGACGCTCGGGCAGGCGCAGCTCGCCGGGGACGTAGGCGATCCGGCCGCGCAGCTCGACGCCGTCCCGGCGGGGGTCGAGCCCGAGGACCTCGATGCGGCCGGCGGTGGGGCGCAACAGGTCGAGGAGGCAGCGGATGGTCGTGGTCTTGCCGGACCCGTTGGGGCCGAGGAAGCCGAAGACCTCGCCGCGCCGCACCTCGAGGTCGATGCCCCGGACGGCGTGGACCTTGCCGTAGTCCTTGACCAGCCCGCCGATGCGCAGCGCCGGCCGCTGGCTGGCCGACATGACGTTCGAACCCGGGTCGTTCACGGCCGCATTCTCGTCATCGGGCGCATCATGCCACCGGCTTCCAGCGCACGACGCCGAGGCGCATCTCGGGGGTCGGCAGCGTCCAGCCGTCGTCCGTCTCGGTGGCCCGTTCGCGCAACAGCTCGACGAGACGACGGTCCTTGGCGCTGCCCTCGGCCAGCCAGGTCTGACGGCGGGCGAAGGCGAGCATCTCCTCGAAGGCGCCGTAGCGTGCCGGCGGGCGAGGCAGGTAGGTGACCTCGGGCCGTGCTCCCCGGGCGGCGAGCAGGGCCAGGAAGGCGGGCAGGGCGGGCAGGCCGATACGGGCCTCGCCGTGGACGGGCGGCCAGAACGGGTCGATCGCTGAGGCCGGCTGGCGCTCCGAGAGCACCGCCACGCAGAGCCGGCGGGCGGCCCGTTCCAGCTCGTCGACAAAGGGTCCGATGGCCTCGACGTCGTAGCCGACGTTGGCGATGAGGACGACGTCCGCCTCGGGCGGGTCGGCCAGCGGCCAGCGCTCGCCGATCGTGCGCACGTTCGTGATGGCGTGATCGGCC
>JBIOIE010000039.1:0-10409 GCA_044449605.1 Candidatus Limnocylindrales bacterium
AGATCCTCTCGCGGCGCACCAAGAACAACCCCGCCCTCATCGGCGAGCCGGGCGTGGGCAAGACGGCCATCGCGGAGGGCCTGGCCCAGCGGATCGTGGCCGGCGACGTGCCCGAGACGCTCATCAACAAGCGCGTCCTGACCCTGGACATCGGTTCGCTCGTGGCCGGCACCAAGTACCGCGGGGAGTTCGAGGAGCGCCTCAAGAAGATCATCGAGGAGCTCCGCAACACGAACGATGCGGTCCTGTTCATCGATGAGCTCCATACCCTGGTCGGCGCTGGTGCGGCCGAGGGAGCCATCGACGCAGCCAATATCCTCAAGCCGCCCCTCGCCCGGGGCGAGCTGCAGTGCATCGGCGCCACGACCCTCGACGAGTACCGCAAGTACATCGAGCGCGACGCGGCGCTCGAGCGGCGCTTCCAGCCGGTGATGGTCGAGGAGCCGACCATCGAGCAGACCGTCGAGATCCTGTTCGGCATCCGCTCGCGCTACGAGGACCACCACAAGGTCAAGATCAGCGACGAGGCCGTCCGGGCCGCGGCCGACCTGTCGGTCCGCTACATCACCGACCGGCACCTGCCCGACAAGGCCATCGACCTCATCGACGAGGCGGCCAGCCGGGTGCGCCTGCGCGCGAGCAGCGTGCCCCGCGAGCTGAAGGCAGCCCAGAAGGAGCTCGAACGGGTCACCAAGGAGAAGGACGCGGCGATCAACGGCCAGGACTACGAGGGCGCAGCCCCGCTGCGCGACGCCGAGGCCGTGGCCAAGTCCGCGGTCGACCAGCTGCGCGCCGACTGGCAGGCCCGCCAGGCCGCCGACCAGGCGACGGTCACCGACGAGGAGATCGCCCAGGTCGTGGCGATGTGGACGGGCATCCCGGTCACCCGCATCGCCCAGGAGGAGTCCGAGCGGCTGCTGCACATGGAGGAGGCCCTCCACGCCCGGGTCATCGGCCAGCAGGAGGCCATCGAGACCGTCTCGAAGGCCGTCCGGCGGGCCCGCGCGGGGCTCAAGGACCCCAAGCGGCCGATCGGCTCCTTCATCTTCCTGGGCCCCACCGGCGTGGGCAAGACAGAGCTGGCCAAGAGCCTCGCGGAGTTCATGTTCGGCTCGGAGGACACGCTCATCAAGATCGACATGAGCGAGTTCATGGAGCGCCACAACGTCAGCCGCCTCGTCGGCGCCCCGCCCGGCTACGTCGGCTTCGACGAGGGCGGCCAGCTGACCGAGGCCGTCCGCCGCAAGAGCTACTCGGTGGTGCTCCTCGACGAGATCGAGAAGGCCCATCCGGACGTCTTCAACATCCTCCTCCAGATCCTCGAGGACGGCCACCTCTCGGACGCCAAGGGCCGCCGTGTCGACTTCCGCAACACGGTCATCATCATGACCAGCAACGTCGGCGCGAAGTCCCTGCTCAAGGACACGAGCCTGGGTTTCAAGCCCATCAGCGAGACCTCGCAGCAGCGGGCCGACCAGGCCTACGACCGGATGCGCGAGAAGGTCCTCGAGCAGCTCAAGTCGCAGTTCCGGCCCGAGTTCCTGAACCGGGTCGACTCGCTGGTCGTCTTCCGCTCGCTGACCGTCGAGGAGATCCGCGAGATCGTCGAGCTGATGCTCGCCCGCGTGCGCGGCCAGTTGACGACCCAGGGCATGGGCCTCGAGGTCAGCCAGGCGGCCAAGGACCACATCATCAAGACGGGCTACGACCCCGACTACGGGGCGCGCCCGCTGCGCCGGGTCATCCAGAACATGGTCGAGGACCCGTTGGCCGAAGCGCTCCTGGTCGGCCGCTTCCAGTCCGGCCAGACCATCGTCGTCGACTACAGCGCAGAGACAGGCCTGACCATCGAGCCGCTCGCCGAGAAGATCCCGGTCGAGGCGCGCTAGCCGTGGCGCGGCCCCAGAGCCGCTACGTCTGCCAGGCCTGCGGAACGAGCCACCTGCGCTGGGAAGGCCAGTGCCGTGGCTGCGGCGCGTGGGACACGCTCGTCGAGACGCTCGTTCGCCCTGAGCCGGCGCGAACCGTCCGGCGCACCGCAGCGCCCGGCGATCCCGCCCGACCTCGACCCCTCGCGGCGCTGGCCTCGGTCGACGTGGAGCGCCGGCCGACCGGCCTGGGCGAAGTCGACCGGGTGCTGGGCGGTGGGCTCGTCCCGGGCTCCGTGGTGCTCCTCGGCGGCGAGCCGGGCATCGGCAAGTCGACGCTCGTGCTCGAAGTGGCCGCCGGCCTCGTAAGGCCGCGATCCCTCGCCGCCGCGAACGGGGCCAGTGGCGGGACCGTGCTCTACGCCTCGGGCGAGGAGTCGGCCGGCCAGGTCCGCCTGCGGGCGGCCCGCCTCGGCCTGCTCGAGGGCCACGCGGGCGGGGCCGTCAGCGTCCTCGCCGAGACCGACGTCGAACGCATCGTCGAGGCCGCCCGCCAGGCCGCTCCGGGCCTCCTCGTGGTCGATTCGATCCAGGCCGTCAGCCACGAGGGCCTCGAGGGCCCGGCGGGGTCCGTCGGCCAGGTCCGCGAGGCCGCCGCCCGCCTCGCCGAGTTCGCCCGCGCGACCGGCACGCCCGTCCTCATCGTCGGCCACGTGACCAAGGACGGCAGCCTCGCCGGCCCCAAGACCCTCGAGCACCTGGTGGACGTCGTCCTCGCCCTGGAGGGCGATCGCTACGGCCCGCTGCGCTTGCTTCGCGCCTCCAAGAACCGGTTCGGCTCGACCGAGGAGGTCGGCGTCTTCGAGATGGCCGGCTCGGGCCTGGCCGAGGTGACCGATCCCGCGCGGGCGTTCCTGACCGAGGGCAGCGCGGCCGCCGCCGGCAGTGTCGTCGCGGCCACCCTGGAGGGCAGCCGACCGCTCCTGGTCGAGGTCCAGGCCCTGGTCGCCCAGGCCGGCGCCGGGACTCCCCGGCGGACGGTCGCGGGCCTCGATCCGAACCGTCTGGCGCTGCTGATCGCCGTGCTCGGCCGACGGGCGGGTATGGCCATCGCCGGCCACGACATCTACGCCAGCCTCGTGGGCGGCGTGAGCGTGGCCGAACCGGCCCTCGACCTCCCCCTCGCGCTCGCCCTGGCCTCATCGCACCGGGACCGTGCCGTGGCGACGGGCACGGTCGCCTGTGGCGAGGTCGGCCTGCTGGGCGAGTTGCGGCCAGTCGGGGGCCTCGAGCGACGACTCCGGGAGGCCGCCCGACTGGGCTTCGGGCGGGCGATCGTGCCGGCCGGGCCGGCCAAGGGCCGTCCACCGAGCGTGGATGGCCTCGAGGTCGTGGCCGTCGGCACGCTCCGCGAGGCCCTCGCCGCGGGGCTCGGCAGCTAGGCGGGCCCCCGGCCCCAAGGGGGCCGTGTGCTACGCTCGGCGCTCTCGATGTCAAGGCTCGTCCGGCTTCTGGGCGCCGCCATCGGCATACTCGTCGCCCTCCAGATCGCGTCCGCCGGGGGACCGGAGCACGTGCTCTTCGCGGCGTCGCCGTATGGCGGCTTCATGCTGGCCGTCTGGGTCATCGCGTGGGGCCTGCTGGGCTTCCTGTGGCTGCCTTACGTCACGGTGCAGCCGGCGGCCGCGGTCATCGTGGCCGTGCAACGCCTCTCGACGGGCGAGTTCGTGACCGCCATCGCGGGCCTCCTCGTCGGCCTCCTCATGGGCCTCCTGCTGGGGCTGCCGTTGGCCAGCCTGCCGGCACCGTACGGCGACTTCCTGCCCCTCGGCGTCTCGGCCGTGCTCGGCCTGGGCATGCTGGGGCTGACCGTGGTCAAGCGCCACGACCTGCTCGCGGCGGTCGAGGCTCTCGGGCTCGTGCCCGGCAGCCGGCGCGCGGCCGCGCCGACCCCGCCCCAGCCGACCATCGTCGTCGACACCAGCGCCATCATCGATGGCCGCATCGCCGACATCGTGGCCTCCGGGTTCCTCTTCGGATCGCTGGTCGTGCCCCGCTTCGTGCTGGCCGAGCTGCAGCACATCGCCGACCACCCGGACGCCCAGCGCCGGGCTCGCGGGCGCCGCGGCCTGGAGATCCTGGCCAGCCTCCAGAAGGGCGACCGCGTGCCGGTCGAGATCAGCGAGCGTGACTTCCCGGAGATCGCCGACGTCGACGGGCGTCTCGTCGCACTGGCCCGGGAGCGCAGCGCCGCCATCCTGACCAACGACTTCAACCTCAACCGGGTCGCGGAGCTGCAGGGACTTCGCGTCCTCAACGTGAACCAGCTGGCCAACGCCGTGAAGCCGGCCTTCCTGCCCGGCGAGGAGTTGCGCGTCAAGGTCATCCAGGAGGGCAAGGAGCCGGGCCAGGGGCTGGCCTTCCTCGACGACGGGACGATGATCGTCGTCGAGGGCGGCGATCGCTTCCGCGACCAGGACGTGGACGTGACCGTCACGCGCGTCCTCCAGACCGTCGCCGGCCGGATGGTCTTCGCCCACCCCCGGTCGTCCTGATGGCCGGCGCCCACTCCGCCGAGGATCGCTTCGCCGACGCCGTCGTCGTTGCCGCCGGCGCCAGCCGGCGGATGGACGGCATCGACAAGATGCAGGCCCTCCTGGCCGGGCGGCCGCTGCTGGCCTGGACGGTCGAGGCGATGGCCGCCGCCGCCACCGTCCGGCGGGTCGTGGTCGTGGCCGCCCCCGAGCGCGCAGCCGCCCTCGCCGCCTGGCCGCTCATCCGCGACCTCGACGCCGAGGTCGTGGCCGGCGGCGCCCGGCGCCAGGAGTCGGTGGCGGCGGGGGTCGCGGCTGCGGGCGGCGAGGTGGTCCTCGTCCACGACGGAGCCCGGCCACTGGCCAGCCCGGCCCTGGCCGACCGGGTCGCGCGTGCCGCGCGCGCCTCCGGGGCGGCGATCCCCGTGCGCGCCGTCGCCGAGACCGTCAAGCGGGTCGAGGGCGGGTTCGTTATCGGGACCGTGCCGCGGACAGGGATCGCCACCGCTCAGACGCCCCAGGGCATCCGCCGCGATCTCTTCCTGAGCATGCTGGCCGCGCACCCGGCCGCCGGCGCGGCGGAGTACACCGACGAGGCGGCCCTCCTCGAGGCCGCCGGCATCCCGGTGGCGACGGTCGAGGGTGAGCCGGACAACCTCAAGGTGACCGAGCCCGCGGATCTGGAGCGGGCCGGCACGATCCTCGAGGCGAGGCTCGGTCCCGCCCGCATCGGCCACGGGCGCGACAGCCACCCCTTCGGACCGGGCGACGGCCTCGCCCTCGGCGGTATCAGCATCGCCGAGGCGCCCCGCCTCCACGGCCACTCGGACGGTGACGTCGCCCTCCACGCCCTGGCCGACGCGCTCCTCGGGGCCGCGGGCCTGGGCGATCTGGGGCGGCTCTTCCCGGCCGCTGATCCGGCCACGGCCGGGATCGCTTCGACCCGCCTCGTCGCCGAGGTCGTCGCCCGCGTCGCCGAGGCCGGCTGGCGGCCCCGTCAGGCCGACCTGCTCCTCGTCGGGGCACGGCCCCGCCTCGGCGCCGCGCGCCTCGAGGCGATGCGCGACGCCGTCGCGCGGCTTCTCGGGTTGGATCCCGGAGCGGTCTCGGTGCGTGCCTCGTCGGGCAACCTCGATGGCCCCGAGGGGGCCGGGCGGTCGATCTCGGCCACGGCCCTCGTCTCGCTGCTGCGCCGCTGATGCGGCCATGACCCTGCACCTTCGCAACACGCTCGGCGGCGGGCTCGAGGAGTTCGTGCCCCTCGATCCGGCAAACGTTCGCCTCTATTCGTGCGGCCCGACCGTCTATGCGCCCGCCCACGTGGGCAATTTCCGGAGCTTCCTGTTCGCCGATCTGCTGCGCCGCTACCTGGGCTGGCTGGGCTACCCGGTCACCTGGGTCATGAACATCACCGACGTCGACGACAAGATCATCCGCGGGGCGGCCGGGCAGGGCATCGCCATCGGCGAGCTGACGGCCCATCACGAGGCGGTGTTCCGGGCCGACCTCGCCCGCCTGCGGGTGATGACGCCGGACGTGCTGCCCAAGGCCACCGAGCATGTCGGGGAGATGGCTGCGCTCATCGGCACGTTGCTGGCCAGGGGCCATGCCTACCGGACCGAGGACGGATCGATCTTCTTCCGCATCGGCAGCTGGCCGGCCTATGGGCGGCTGGCCCATCTCGACCCGGCCCGCCAGCGCGTCGGGGAGCGCGTCTCGGCCGACGAATACGACAAGGACGACGTGCGCGACTTCGCGCTCTGGAAGGGGCCCCGGCCGGGCGAGCCGTCCTGGCCGACGGAGATCGGCGAGGGCCGGCCGGGCTGGCACGTGGAGTGCTCGGCCATGAGCATGCGCTACCTGGGCCCCAGCTTCGACCTCCACACCGGCGGCGTCGACCTCGTCTTCCCCCACCACGAGGACGAGATGGCCCAGTCGGAGGCGGCCACCGGCCTGCCCTTCGTCAAGACCTGGCTCCATTGCGCCCATCTTCAGATGGGGGGCCACAAGATGGCCAAGCGGGAGGGCAACTTCGAGACGCCGGCCGAGGTCTACGGCCGCGGCATCTCGCCCCGCGCCCTGCGCTACGCCCTGCTCGCGGCCCACTATCGGGCGCCCCTCGAGTTCAGCGACGATTCCCTGGCCGGCGCCTCGGCTGCGGTCGAGCGCCTCTCGACCCTGCTCGCCGCCCTCGACGCCTACCGGGAGGCGCGCCCCGACGACCCGGACCTGCCCGCCCTCCTGGCGTCCGCCCGGACTGCCTTCCAGGCCGGCCTCGACGATGACCTGAACATCGCCCCCGCCCTTGGAGCGCTCTTCGACCTGGTTCGGGAGCTGAACCGCCGCCTCGACGCCCGCGCCCTTTCATCGGCCGACGCGGCCATGGCGGCGGCCTTCCTGCGCGACCTGGACCGGGTCCTGGTGGTCATGGAGGAGGACGCCGCCGAGCTGCCGGCCGCGCTGGGCGCCGTATTGGAGGCTCGCGCGGCCGCCCGGGCGGCCCGGGATTGGGCGGCCTCCGACCGGCTGCGGGACGAGCTCGCCGAGCGCGGCGTGTCGGTCGAGGACACTCGCGACGGGCAGCGCTGGCACTGGTCCCCGGTGGCCGCCGATGCCGGGCGGTAAGCCGCGACCCGATCGGCCGGAGGAGCGCGGCCGCCGCGGGGACGATCGGCGCCGCGATGGTCCGCCGGACCGGGGTCGGGCCGATCGTCGCGGGCCCGCAGGCCAACGGGGCCAGGACGCCGAACGAGGCCCGGCCTGGCGTCGCCCGGGGCCGCCCGGAGCAAGGCCCGGTGGCCCGAGACCGCCCTCCGAACGTGAGCGACCCTTCCGCGATCCTCCTGGTGGGCGTCGCCCCGAGGGGCCGCCCGGCGCTCCCCGCTCCGACGCCGCCCCGGGCGGGCCGCGGCCGAGGGGAGCGCGACCCGGCCCGGGCGGGCCCGGCGACGGTCTTCCTCCGGCCCAGCGCGACCGGGGCGGCCCGCCCTCCGACCTGCCTCGCCAGCGCCCGTCCTGGCAGAGGCCCTTCGCCGACCGCGGCCAGCGGCCGTTCGGTGGTCCGCGGCCGTTCGGCGCGGACCGCCGCCGGCCGCTCCATGAGGAGCCGGGCCGGCCGGCGGAGTGGTCAGCGGAGCGTCCCGCGCCGCGTCCCGCTGGCGGCCGTCCGCCTGTCGGCCGCGCCCCCCGGCGATGGGCCGGCGGCCCGCCGCAGAGTGCGCAGTGGTCCGAACGGGCGGAGCGGCCAGAGCGTAGCGACCAGTCCGAGGGCCGGGAACGACCCGAGCGCCCGGATCGTCCCGAGCGGGGCACCCGGCCGCCCCCGCGACCGTTTCGGCCGGCTGGTCTCCGGCCTCGCCCTGCCTGGCCACCCGACCGTCCGGTCCCTTTGGCGGCCGGCCCCGAGGCCGAGCCGCGGACGGCCGTCCAGCTCGCCGCGGGCGAGGAACTGGTCGCCGGGCGCCGTCCGGTCGAGGAGGCCTTTGCCGCGCGGCGCGAGGCCCATCGGCTCATCGTCGTGCCGACCCGCCGGGCGGCGCTCGAGGCCCTCGTCCTCCACGCCACCACGCTGCGCATCCCGGTCGTGGAGGTCGAGGGCGGCACGCTGACCGCCCTGGCCGGCTTCGACGGCCACCAGGGCGTCGCGCTGGTGGTCGCCCCGCGGCGCTGGGCAACGCTCGACGAGGTCATCGTCCGGGCCCTCGAGCGCGGCGAGCGGCCCTTCGTGCTCGTCCTCGACTCGCTCGAGGATCCCCACAACGTGGGCAGTCTGCTGCGTACGGCCGAGGCGGCCGGGGTGCACGGGGTGCTCTTCCCCACGCGCCACGCGGCGCCGCTCACGCCGTCGGCGATCAAGGCCTCGGCCGGCGCCGTCGAGCATCTCCTCCTCGTGCCGGTCGACGATCTGCCCGGCGCCCTGGCCGACCTCCACGGGCGCGGCCTGCGCATCGTCGGCGCGGACGCCGGAGCAGCCCTGGCCTACCGGGAAGCCGACCTGCGCGGGCCCCTCGCCCTGGTCATCGGCAGCGAGGGCCAGGGCCTGGCGGCGGCCGTCCGGCGGCGCCTCGACCTGGCGGTGGGCATCCCGATGAGCGGCCACATCGGCTCGCTGAATGCGGCCGTGGCGGGCTCGGTGCTGCTCCTCGAGGCCGCCGGCCAGCGCCACGCCGCCGCTGCGGCCGCGGGCACCTCCGAACCCGCGCCGCCCGAGCCACCCACGGCCCCTGACGAGGCCGCTCCAGCGGCGACGCCCAGGCGGCGTGCCCCGCGCACGAAGGCGGCCGCCCCGCCGGTCGAGCCGGCCAGCGACCCGGCCGCCGCGGCCCGCGCTGCGGCGGCCGAGGCCGGGGAGGAGGACGGGTCGCTTCCGTGACGGGGAGCGTGCTAAACTGCCCAGTCGCGCCGACGTAGCTCAATTGGTAGAGCAGCGGTTTTGTAAACCGCCGGTTCCGGGTTCGAGTCCCGTCGTCGGCTCCAAGTGAAGAGTTCGCCGCGTTCTCGACCCTCTTCACCATCCGGGGTCCGTCCCCGGGGAGCGCGGTGACCCCCAGTGGGTAGGTTGAGCAGGTGGTGAGCTCCGCTGACTGTAGATCAGCCGTCTTCGACTGTGGGGGTTCGATTCCCTCCCTGCCCACCAATACTCCTGGTGTGAGACCCTGAGAACCCGCACCGGGCCCACATAGCTCAGCTGGCAGAGCACTTCCTTGGTAAGGAAGAGGTCATCGGTTCAAGTCCGATTGTGGGCTCCAGTCCCCGACCGGCAACACGGTCGATCATGTAGGAGTCGATAGCGCACGCGATGGCGAAGAAGAAGTTCGAGCGCACCAAGCCCCACGTCAACGTGGGCACGATCGGCCACATCGACCACGGCAAGACGAGCCTGACCGCGGCGATCACGAAGTACCTCGCCCTCAAGGGCGCCGCGGAGTACCGCGCCTTCGAGTCGATCGACAACGCCCCCGAGGAGCGCGAGCGGGGCATCACCATCGCCATCGCCCACGTCGAGTACGAGACGGCGGCCCGCCACTACGCCCACGTCGACTGCCCGGGGCACGCCGACTACATCAAGAACATGATCACCGGCGCCGCCCAGATGGACGGCGCGATCCTCGTCGTCGCCGCGACCGACGGGCCGATGCCCCAGACCCGCGAGCACATCCTCCTCGCCCGCCAGGTCGAGGTGCCCTACATCGTCGTCTTCCTCAACAAGGTCGACATGGTCGACGACCCCGAATTGCTCGAGCTCGTCGAGCTCGAGGTCCGCGAGCTGCTCACGAAGTACCAGTTCCCCGGCGACGACATCCCCTTCATCCGCGGCTCCGCTCTGAAAGCCCTCGAGGCCGGCAACGACGTGAACGATCCCGCCTACCTGCCCATCCAGGCCCTCCTCGACGCCGTCGACTCCTACATCCCGACCCCCGAGCGGGCCATCGACAAGCCCTTCCTCATGCCCATCGAGGACGTCTTCGGGATCAAGGGCCGGGGCACCGTCGCCACCGGGCGCGTCGAGCGCGGCGTCGTGAAGGTCGGCGAGGACGTCGAGATCATCGGCGTCAAGGCCACCCGCAAGGTCGTCGTGACCGGCGTCGAGATGTTCAAGAAGCTCCTCGACGAGGGCCGCGCCGGGGACAACATCGGCTGCCTGCTGCGGGGCATCGAGCGCGACGAGATCGAGCGCGGCCAGGTCCTCGCCAAGGCCGGCTCGATCAAGCCGCACACGAAGTTCTCGGCGCAGGTCTACGTCCTCTCCAAGGAGGAGGGGGGCCGCCATACCCCCTTCTACAACGGCTACCGGCCCCAGTTCTACCTGCGCACGACCGACGTCACCGGCTCGATCAGCCTGCCCGCCGGGACCGAGATGGTGATGCCCGGCGACAACATCGAGATGGGCGTCGAGCTGATCACCCCGATCGCCCTCGAGACCGGCCAGCGCTTCGCCATCCGCGAGGGTGGCCACACCGTCGGCGCCGGCGCGGTCACGAGCATCGGGGAGTAGCCGATGGCGAAG
>JBIOIE010000040.1:0-10106 GCA_044449605.1 Candidatus Limnocylindrales bacterium
CGCGGTCATCGCCGCGCTGCGCAGCTTCCGGCCGCCGCTCGTGCTCATCGCCGGCGGGCGCTCCAAGGACCTGGTCATCGACGAGCTGGCCCGGGTCGCCGTCGAGCGTGCCACGGCGGTGCTCCTGATCGGCGAGAGCGCGCCCGACTTCGAACGGATCTTCGGCGCCGCCGGCCACGGGCGCGTCGAGCGCTGCGCGTCGCTGGAGGCGGCCGTCGAGCGGGCCACGGCCATCGCCCGCGTCGAGCTCGCGAACGCGGCCGAGGGCGCAGTCGCCACCGTCCTGCTCAGCCCCGCCGTGGCACGCTCGACGGCGACCCGGGCCAGCTCGTCGATGACCAGGTCCTTGGAGCGCCCGCCGGCGATGAGCACGAGCGGCGGCCGGAAGCTGCGCAGCGCGGCGATGACCGCGTCGGGCTGGGTGCCCTGGGAATCGTTGACGTAGCGGATGCGCTCGTGGACGGCGACGGTCTCGAGGCGGTGCTCGACGCCGCGGAAGGCGGCGACGGCCCGCCGGATCGCGTCCGGGGCAACCCCGAAGAGGAGCCCGACGGCGACCGCGGCCATGACGTTGCTGAGGCTGTGGTAGCCGGGCAAGCGGATGTCCTCGACGGGCAGCACCCGGCCGCCTGGTCCCGTCGGGGCCGGCCCGCCGCCGGCGAGGGGCAGCCGCTCGACGCCCGCTGCGACGATCCAGCCGTCGTCGAGGCCCACCCCGCCGGGCAGGGGCCGGTCGCGGCGATAGAGGGTCAGCGGCGCCGTCCCGAGACCCGCGTAGGCCACGCTGACGGGATCCTCGGCGTTGAGGACCAGGGCGCCGTCCGGATCGACCAGCTCGGCCAGCCGGCGCTTGGCGGCCCGGTAGGCCGCGACGCTGCCGTGGCGATCGAGGTGGTCGGCGGTGACGTGGGTGTAGACAGCCACCGTCGTGCCCCGCGAGAGGGTCGGCAGTTGCAGCTCGGACAGCTCGAGGACCACCCGGTGGCCGGGCGTCAGTTCGGGCAGGCGTTCGATGAGGGGCACGCCGGTGTTGCCGCCCAGGAACACGGGCGCGGCGGCCGCCCCGAGGATCGCGGCCGCCAGGGTGGCGGTCGTCGTCTTGCCCTTCGTGCCCGTGACGCCGACGGTGACCGCCGGGCAGAGGCGCAGGAAGAGGTCGACCTCGCTGACGACGGGCACGCGGCCCTCCCCCTCGAGCGCGCCCAGGGCCGCCCGGAGGCGAGGCTCGGTCGTCGGATAGCGGCTGCTGACGCTGGGCGAGGTCACGACCAGGGCCTGGCCCGCGAGGACGGCCGCGGGGTCGACCGCGGGCCCCAGCTCGAGCCGCACGGTCCGCCCCGCGAGAGCGGCGATGGCCTCGCCCAGCTCGGCCGCCGGACGCACGTCGTAGACGGTCACGAGGGCGCCCTGGTCGGCCAGGTAGCGCGCCGCCGCGAGCCCGCTGCGGGCGAAACCGAGGACGGCCACGGCCCGGCCGACGAAGGCTGCGGCACTGAGGGCAGGCAGCGCCATGGGCTCGCTGAGGCTCACCGTCACGAGAGCTTGTCCACGGTCGAGAGGAAGAGGACGACGCCCAGCATGGCCGCCAGGATGGCCACGATCCAGAAGCGCATGGTGATCTTCTCTTCGTCCCAGCCGGACAGCTCGTAGTGGTGGTGGAGCGGCGCCATCTTGAAGATCCGCCGACCGCCGGTGAACCGGAAGAAGGCGATCTGGATGATGTCCGAGGCCGTCTCGGCCACGAAGATGATGCCGATGAAGGGCAGGATGAGGACCTGGCCCGAGATGAGCGCGGTCACCGCCAGCGTGGCCCCCAGGGCCAGCGAGCCCGAGTCGCCCATGAACACCTGGGCCGGGTGGACGTTGAACCAGAGGAAGGCCAGCAGTGCCCCGATGATCAGCGCGCAGAGCACGGCCAGGCGGGGCTGGACGAGCGGCTCATTGAGGGTGGCGATGATGAGGTAGGCCACGAAGGCGAAGATGAGCGTCCCGCCGGCCAGGCCGTCGAGGCCGTCGGTGATATTGACGCTGTTGGCGGTGGCGATGATGGCGAAGGCGGCGAAGACGACGTAGAGGCCGGGCGAGATGGGCACCGAGCCGATGAAGGGCACGGCCAGGTCGTGGATGGCGTAGGTGCGCTGGATGTTCCAGGCCGCCACGAAGGCCACGACGATGAGCCAGAGCATCTTCTGGCGGGCCCGGATGCCGTCGCCGGTCTTGGCGTTGAGGAAGTCGTCGGCGGCGCCCAGGAGGCCGACCAGGCCGAGGGTCGCCAGGGGCGCGAAGGTCGAGGCATCGACCAGGTCGAGGACCAGGGCGAGGACGCCGACGACGGTGATGACCAGCAGCCCGCCCATGCTGGGCGTGCCCTCCTTGATGTAGTGGGCCTCCGGGCCCTCCACGCGGATGCGCTTGACGAAGCCGAAGCGGCGCAGCAGGCGCATGTAGGGCGGCATCAGGATGACCACCAGGGCGAAGGCCAGGAGCAGGCCCTGGACGATGAGGACATTCACGAGGGCGTCCCGGCCGGGGCCCTGCCCAGCTCGGTCAGCCGGTCCACGAGCCGGTCCAGGGCGACGCCGCGCGAGCCCTTGACGAGGATCACGTCGCCCGGCGCCAGCCGGGGCAGCAGGGCGGCCAGGGCGGCATCCGCGTCGGCCGCCTCGATGAGGGCGCCGGGCGGCAGGCCGGCCCCGAGGGCGCCAGCCGCCATCTCGCGGCCACCCTCGCCGATCGTCACCAGGAGGGCCGCCACGCCGGCCGCCGCGGCCCCGGTCGTGCGGTGGTCATCCGCGAAGGTGGGACCCAGCTCGAGCATCTCGCCAAGCACCGCAACGCGCCGCCCGGGCAGGCTGGCGAGCAGATCGAGCGCCGCCGCGACGGTCGCCGGGCTGGCGTTGTAGCTGTCGTCGAGGACGAGCCAGGGTCCCGCGCTCAGCAGCGCGGTCCGGTGGGGCGCCCCGAACCCAGCGGCCAGGCCGGCGGCGATCTCGGCCGGGGCGAGGCCGACGCCAAGGCCCGCCGCGGCGCCGGCCAGCGCGTTGTGGACGCCCAGCCGACCGAGCGCCGGCGTCGTGACCGGCGTCCGGCGGCCGGCGGCCCGGAGCACGAAGCGCATGCCCTCGCCGCCGAGCGACTTGACCTCCTCCGCGCCGACGTCGGCGTCCGCGGCGAAGCCGTACGTCCAGACCGGGGCAGGGCTGCGCGCGGCCAGCCGGCGCACGGCGCGGTCGTCGGCGTTGAGCACGGCGAGGCCGTCGCCCGGCAGCGCCTCGACGAGGCGGCCCTTCTCCTCTTCGATGGCCGCCAGCGAGCCGGCCCGCTCGAGGTGGACCCCGCCGATGGCCGTCACGACCCCGATGCGGGGGCGGGCCAGGGCCGCCAGGGCGGCGATGTCGCCGCGGACATACATGCCCAGCTCGAGGACGGCGACCTCGTCGTCGGGCTCCAGCCGAAGGAGGGCCAGGGGCAGGCCGATCTCGTTGTTCTCGTTGCCCGGGCTCTTGAGCGTCCGGAAGCGTGTCTCCACGACCGTGGCGATGGCCTCCTTGGCGGACGTCTTGGCGTACGAGCCGGTGATGCCGATGACGACCGGCGAGAAGCGCGCCCGCCAGTCGGCCGCCAGGGCCTGGAGGGCCGGCAGTCCGGCCGGCACGAGGACCACGCTGACGTCGCCGAGACCGGCCAGGACCAGCGGGTCGGGCTGTCGCGTGACCACCAACGCCGCCGCGCCAGCCTGCACGGCCGCGGCAAGGAAGCGGTGGCCGTCCGTGCGTTCGCCGGGCAGGGCGAAGAAGATGTTGCCCGGCTCGACCTTGCGCGAATCGACGGCGCCGCCGCGGGCCGGGCGGGCGGAGGTCCGGAGCAGGGTCCCACCCGTGATGCGGGCCAGCTCGGCCGCGCCAAGGGCCGGCGCTCGGGGCGCGACGGGCGGCGGGCCGGGCACGTCACTCACGGTCGGGAGCCATTCTCGCATGGGGCTCAGGGCCCCACCGGACCGCCGGGGACGACCACGCCGGGCTTGATACCGAGGGCGTCGATGGTGTCCTGGGCGATGCGGTGGAAGAGCACCCAGGACGGGAGCGGCAGGGCGAAGTTGCGCAGGTTGAGCGGCTTGGCGTCGCCGATGCGGACGGCGATGACGGCGTTGGGCGCGTCGCTGCCCACGAAGCCGACGAAGCTGAAGTTGAAGAGGTCCGGCGCCCAGTCGCCGGTCTTCTGGTCCCAGATCTGGGCGGTGCCGGTCTTGCCGCCCAGGACGTAGCCCGGGATGGGCGTCGACCGGGCGTAGGTCGGCACGGTCTTGAGGACATGGATGAGCAGGCTCGTGAGCTGCCGGGAGAGGCCCCCGTCGATGACCTGCTGGGGCGCCGCCTCGGGCACGGGCTGGCCGCCCACGGCGGCCACGACATGGGGCGTGATGCGGAAACCGCCGTTGACCATCGCCGCGTAGGACGCGGCCAGCTGGATCTGGGTGACGGCCATGCCCTGCCCGAAACTTCGGTCGGCCAGGTCCACGTCGGCCCAGCGGACGGCGTGCGGATCGGCCACGATGCCCGCGACCTCGCCGGAGGTGTCGACCCCGGTGAGCTGGCCGATGCCCAGCCTGGTCCACATGTCGTAGAGCACGGCCGAGGCGGCGCCGGTGTCCCGGCCGAGCAACCGGGCCGCCCGGGCAGCGACGATGTTGCGCGAGAAGGCGATCCCGTCCTCGAAGGCCATCCGGCCCATCGAGCCCTTGTCCCAGTCGTAGACGACGTACTGCCCGAACTCGAGCTTGGCGCTGTCGACGATGGGCGTCCGGGGGCTCAGGGCCCCGCTCTCGTAGCCGGCCGCGGCCACGAACATCTTCATGACCGAGCCGGGCTCGTAGATCGTGCTGGCGATGGGGTCCACGAACATGCCCGGATCGCGGTTCGCCACCGCGCCGTAGTCGTTGGCGTCGTAGCCGGGCACGCTCGCCCAGGCCAGGACGGCGCCGCTGTGGGGGTCGAGGATGACCGCGCTGACGGTCTTGGCCTTGTCGGCGACCCAGGCCGCGTAGAGCTCCCGCTCGAGCTGGAGCTGGAGGCCCGCGTCGATGGTCAGGCGCAGGTCGGCGCCGAGCGCGCCCGGATCGACGAGCTGCTCCGAGTCCGCGATCGGCCGGCCGCTCACGTCGAGAGCCGCGACGACCTTGCGGGGCCGGCCGGCGAGCGTGGCCTGGTAGCGCTGCTCGATCCCGTACTGGCCGGCGCCGTCGCGATTGGCGAAGCCCAGCAGCTGGCTGGCCAGGGTCGTATCGGGCGCCCCGCCGACGGCGGGATAGATGCGCACGGGCTGGGGATCGAGCTCCACGCCCAGCAGTGCCCCGGTCTGGAGGCCCGTCCGCACGGCGGCGCTCTGGTCCGTGGTCAGCTGGGCGGCCAGCACGACGTACGCGGCACCGCCTTCGAGCGTCTTCTCCAGCCCGGCCTGGCCAGCAGCGTCCAGGGTCAGGATCGACCCCAGCAGCCGGGTCACCGCGGGCCGGCGGTCGGCCGGGATCTCGGTCGGATAGGCGGCCAGCCGGTCCCGATAAGCGACGCTGGCCAGGACCACCGTCCCCGAGCGGTCGTAGATGCTGCCCCGCTCCACGGGGATAGTGACCTCCTGGCGCAGCTGGGTCGCGGCGAGGTCGCGCAGCTCGGCCCCGCGCACGACCTGCCAGTAGGCCAGGCGGGCGCCGATGACCACGGCTCCGACGATGAGGACGACCGCCAGGACGACGAGGCGGGGTCGCCGGTCGGTACGACCCAGCATCGCCCGCTCAGCGGGCGGCGAGGCGGTCGACGTCGCCCAGCCGGTCGAGCCCGGCCGACTGCGCGCCGGCGACGATGGCCGGCTCGGCCCCCCAGCGGGCGATGTCGCCCTCGACCGAGCGCAGCTGGCGGCCGATGTCGACGCGCTGGACGAGGAGCGTGTCGACCTCGTAGTCGGTGGTGGCCACGCCCATGATCTGGGACAGGTAGAAGAGGCCGAGCAGGAAGGCCACCAGGATGACGCCCAGGGCGACGAGCACGCGGTCGTTGCCGCGCCGGGCCAGGCCTCGCGTGGCCCGACGTTCGCGGCGCAGGGCGATCCCCGGTGTACTCCTCCGGGCGCCCTCGTAGACGGCCATCAGGCACGGCCCTCGGCGAGGCCGGCCCGGGCCGAGAAGAGGCCGTAGAGTTGCGCGCCGCGGCCGAAGAGACCGCCCCCGTCGTCGGGCGCGTCGAAGTCGACGTCGACGAAGATCTGCCCGCTGTCGCGCTCACGTCGCTCGTGGAGTTCGTGCTCGCGCCGGCCGTACGTACGGCGGCGGCGCGATTGGTGTCGGCTCACGGTCGCTACCTCCTCGGTTGCTTCATCCGGATCCCCCCTGACGCTGGGCTGCTCCTGCTGCCGCATCGAACTCGCTCGATGGCCATCAGGCGGCCAGGCGCTCGGAGGCGCGCAGGCGCGCGCTGCGGGCACGGGGGTTGCGGCCGACCTCGGCCGCTGACGGGAACGCGGGCCGTGGCCCGATCGGGCGCAGCCGCGGGCTGCGGCCGCAGACGCAGACCGGCAGCTCGGGTGGGCAGATGCAGCCCCGCCGCTCGGCTGCCAGGAAGCGCTTGACGATGCGGTCCTCGAGCGAGTGGTAGGCGAGCACGACCAGCCGTCCACCCGGCCGGAGCAGCCCGACCGCTGCGGCGAGGGCGGTCGGCAGCACCTCCAGCTCCCGGTTGACGGCGATGCGCAGGGCCTGGAACGTTCGCGTGGCCGGGTGGATCCGGCGTCGCCCGGCGCGTGGCGTCGGCACGCTGCGGACGACGAGAGCGGCCAGCTGGTCCGCGCTGGAGAGAGGCCGCACACGCCGCTCGGCGACGATGGCCCGGGCGATGCGGACAGCGTGGGGTTCCTCGCCGTAGGCGCGCAGCAGCGTGCTCAGGTCGCGCTCGCCGAGCTCGGCCAGCAGCGCGCTCGCAGGCCGGCCGCGGGTCGGGTCGAAACGCAGGTCGAGCGGCCCCTCGGCCCGGAAGCTGAAGCCGCGCCCGGCGTCGGCCAGCTGGAAGGAGGACAGCCCGAGGTCCATGAGCATCCCGTCGACCGACGCGAAACCCGCCTCGGGCGCGACCGAGGCGAGCGCCTCGAAGTTGGTCTGGCGGAGCACGACCCGGTCGCCGTACGCCGCCAGACGGGTCGCGCACCGTTCGATCGCCGCCGGATCGGCATCCAGGCCGAGCAGGCGGCCGTCGGGTGCGCTCGCCTCCAGGATCCGGACGGCGTGCCCTCCGCCGCCGAGCGTGGCGTCGACGTGGTCACTGCCCGGGATCGGTGAGAGTGCCTGCATGACCTCCTCCACCATCACGGGCTCGTGCCCTTCAGCCGGCTTCGCCACCATCGACAGCGGATCCGTCCGGACCCTGAAGACGCGTGTGTTCCGCTAGATGCCGAGACCCTGGAGGTACTCGGCGAGCACATCGGGCGAGGTCATCGCCGTGCTGTATTCAGCCCACCGAGTGGGCGTCCACAGCTCGATGTGGTCGCGCGAGCCGACCACCACGGTCTCCCCTTCAAGGCCTGCCCACTCCCGCAGTCCGGATGGCAGCACCACCCGTCCCTGGCTATCGAGTTCGAACTCGAAGGCCGACGAGAAGACGAAGCGCGAGAAGGTCCGCGCACCCGCGTCCGTGACCGGCCGGGCAGCCACCCTGGCTGCCAGGTCCTCGAAGACGCTCCGCGGGAAGATGCCCAGGCAGCCGTCGATCCAGCGGCTCACGAAGGCGCCCTCGTCGAGCCGCGAGCGAAAGCGGGCCGGGACCGCGATGCGGCCCTTGCCATCGATCGTGTGGCGGTACTCGCCGGTGAACACCCCGTCAGCGCCTCTCCGCTACCCGGACCGGAGGGAGTCCGAACCGGCGGCCGTCCCCACTGCGGGTCGCGCTCCACCGGGTTCCCCTCGAGCCCTCTCCCCATTTCCCCACTTCGCGCCACTTTGCGCCACGTGATCGGCATGGTACACGCTCGGGGATGGCCGTCAACCCCCAAAACGCAGGTATCGACCGGCGAGGCCGCGGGCCGCCGGACCCACCGCGCCGCAGCTGTAGGCCGGGAGCCCGGGCGGGGGGTCCCGCGCTGCCGCCGGTACCTTCGGCGCCCTTGTGGGGGGCTTGCGCGGGGTGCTAGGCTGCGCGCTCGAGTCCGCCCGGCGAATCGAACACCGGTTCTGGACCCGATCTGGAGGGGTGGTCCACGCGCATGGCCCTGCTCCGCTCGTTCGCCCGGCCGGAAACCGCCCCCGTGCCCGAGGTCGGCCGTCTGCGCCGCTGCACGTTCCGGCGCCTCATCGCGGTGCGCGGCGGGACCCGCCCGGTCTACAGCGCGGAGTGCCTCTACCCCGACCGCACGGTGGCTATCCCGCTCGGGGACCTGGAGGCGGCCCGGCCGATCTGCGCGAACTGCGCGGCCAGCCACATCTTCCGACCAGACGAGGACTGAAGCGGGCCGTTTCGTCGGAGGAGCGCCAGCGAGCGCGACCTGTAAGCCGAGTTCTGTCCCGCGGTCTCGCGATCGCGGGGACGGTCATCCATCTCGGACCGCGGTCGCCCGCGGCCTCCAGCGGCCTACCCGAGGGCCGGAGCGACGCGCTCCTGATCGTGGCCGAGGCCGCGATCGTGCCCTCCTATTCGGCCTTGCTCCGGGTAGAGCTTGCCCGTTTCACCCGCCGCCCGGCGAACCGGGCAGCGGCTCGTCTCTGTGACGCTGGTCCTCGCCTCGCGGCGGACGGGTGTTACCCGCTACCCTGCGTCGTGGAGCTCGGACTTTCCTCGTGCCCGGGCGGGTCGCCCCGTCCGGGACCGCGACCGTCCGGTCGCCTCGCTGACCGCCCGATGCTACACCGGTCGCCCCGACCGGCCGGCCGATGCCTCCCCGGCCGCGCCGCGCCGGACCTAGGGCGGCGGGCCGGCGGCGTCCTCGGACCGGGGCTCGCGGCCGTTGCGCCGGGCCACGGCGGCGATCGCCAGCGCAGCCGCGGCAGGGTCGTCGAGGGCGAGGTTGGCCAGCGCGTCGGCGGCGTGGTTGCGCTCCCGCGGCTCGTGCACGGCGCTCCAGGAGCGGAAGCTGGCGAGGTGGCGCTGGGCCTCCTCGAAGAGGCCCTTCAGCTTGCTGTCCTTCACCCGCCAGCGGCGGTTGAGCTGCTCGACGACGAGCTTCGAGTCGAGCAGCAGCTCGACCTCGAAGGCACCCAGGCGGCGGGCCTCCCGGAGGGCCAGGACCAGCCCGGCGTACTCGGCCACGTTGTTGGTGCGCACGCCGAGCGCCCGGGCCAGGACGGCGAAGGGCTGCCCGGCCGGGTCGTGGGCGTCGGTACGGGCGGCGTCGAAGAGGACCGCTCCGCACGAAGCGGGCCCGGGATTGCCACGGGCGGCCCCGTCCGTGCGGATCACGAGGCGCAAGGGCCGCTCGCCGGGGCCGGCCATCAGGCGCGACTCAACCGGTCCGGCGGCCGACGATGGCGCCCGAGACCTCCAGGATCGCGCCGGTGATGTTGATGCCCCGGGGGCAGGCGTCCGTGCAGTTGAAGATCGTCCGGCAGCGCCAGACGCCATCCGCGTCGGCCAGGATCTCCAGGCGTTCGGCGGCGCCCTCGTCGCGGGAGTCGAAGATGAAGCGGTGGGCCTGCACGATGGCGGCCGGGCCGACGTAGGCCGGCTGGCTCCAGAACGAGGGGCAGGAGGTCGTGCAGGCGGCGCACAGGATGCACTTCGTGGTGTCGTCGTAGCGGGCCCGGTCGACAGGCGACTGGAGGCGTTCGCCCGCCTCCGGCTCGTGCTCGGCGATGAGGAAGGGCTTGACGCTCCGGTACTTGGCGAAGAAGCCCTCCATGTCCACGACGAGGTCCTTGACCACGGGCAGCCCCGGCAGGGGCGCGACCGTGACGCGCCGGCCGAGCTGATCGACCCGGACCCGGCAGGCCAGCCGGTTGCGGCCGTTGATGAGCATCGCGTCCGAGCCGCACACGCCGTGGGCGCACGAGCGGCGGAAGGTCAGGCTGCCGTCCTGCTCCCACTTCACGGCATGGAGCAGGTCGAGGACGAGATCGGTCGGGCCGGCCTCGACCC
>JBIOIE010000041.1:0-10054 GCA_044449605.1 Candidatus Limnocylindrales bacterium
GATCCGGCTCGTAGGCGGTGATCTCGTAGTCGGCGGCGACCCGCCGGCCGCCCGGACCCTTGACCCCCTGGCGGTAGACGGCGCCCCGGCCGGAGCCCGAGGCCAGCGCGATGTCCAGGATCCCCGGGCGCCACTGCGGCCCGTTCAGGCCATCGGCCACGAAGGCGAAGACCGCGCCGACGGGACGCTGGATGGTCACGGTCCTGGTCGCTGACGGCATCGACTCTCTCCTCTTCGGATCGCAGGATCGCGATGGTCGCTCTACTCTGCGCCCATGTCCAGCGAGCGGTTCGTGACCCGTGGCTTCGTGGGACGCCGGGGCGGGGGCGGCCCGGAGGGGGCGGACCTGGCCGCGCGGACCCCGCCTGGACAGTACCTGACCCGCGACTTCCCGGTCCTCTCCGCCGGGCCCACGCCGCGGACCTCCCTCGAGTCCTGGTCGTTCGCCATCGAGGGCCTCGTCCGCGAGCGCGTGAGCTGGAGCTGGGAGGCATTCCTGGCCCTCCCGGCCCGCGAGTGGACCGTCGACATCAGTTGCGTCACGAAGTGGACGAAGCTGGACATGCGCTGGCGCGGCGTGAGCGTGGACACCCTCCTCGAGCACGTCGAGCTCGAGCCGGCCGCGGCGTTCGTCATCGCCTGGTGCGACGGCGGCTACACCACGAACCTGCCTCTCGCCGACGTCCTCGATGGGGCGGCCTTCGTGGCCTACGAGTACGACGGCCGGCCCCTCGCTCCGGAACACGGCGGACCCGCCCGGCTCGTCGTCCCGGCGCGCTACTTCTGGAAGAGCGCGAAGTGGGTGCGGGGGCTGCGCCTGGTGGCCAAGGACCGGCCCGGCTTCTGGGAGTCGCTCGGCTACCACAACCGGGGCGACCAGTGGCGCGAAGAGCGCTACAGCGACGACTGAGCGGTCCCCGATGGCCGGCCGCATCGACTGGCAGCTCGCGACGGTCACGGCGGTGCGCGACGAGACGCCGACCGTCCGCTCCTTCGCCCTCGCCCTCGAGGCCTGGGCGGACCACCGTCCGGGCCAGCACGTCGACCTCCGCCTGACCGCCCAGGACGGCTACAGCGTCGAGCGCTCGTACTCGATCGCCTCCGAACCCGGGCTGGGCGCCCGGATCGAGATCACCGTCGAGCGCATCGAGGACGGCGAGGTCTCGCCCTTCCTGCACGACGTCGTGGTGCCCGGCGACCGGTTCGAGCTGCGCGGCCCGATCGGCGGCTACTTCGTCTGGGAAGCGACCCTTCCCGGGCCGCTCCTGCTGGTCGGCGGCGGATCGGGCGTGGTGCCCTTGATGGCGATGATCCGCCATCGGGCGCGAGCCGGGTCGCGCACGCCGGCGCGGCTCCTGCTCAGCTCGCGCGGCCCGGACGAGATCATCTACGCGGCCGAGCTCGACCGCCTGGGGACAGCAGGGGACGGGTTCGCCGTCGCCCACACCCTCACGCGCCGGCAGCCGCCCGGCTGGGCGGGCTACGCCCGGCGGATCGACGAGCCGATGCTGGCCGAGCAGCTGGAGCCCCTTGGCGGCGATGCCCGGGTCTACCTGTGCGGCCCGACCGCGCTCGTCGAGAACGCCGCCAACGCCCTCGTCCGGCTCGGCCTGCCGCCCGAGCGGGTCCGCACCGAGCGCTTCGGACCGACCGGCACATGAGCCCCGACGAGCACGACCGGCCAGGCTCCGGCGAGGAGGCTTCGACGATGGACGACACCCAGGACGCGGGCGCTCAGCTGATGGTCGACGGCAATGCGGCCGCCGGTCTGCTGGCGGCCCTCTTCGCCGACGACGTCACGGCCGTGCCCGGGAAGTGCGCCGACTGCGGCGCGCTGAACGCGATCGGCGCGCTGCGCGCGTACGTCCGGGCACCCGGCACGGTCCTGCGCTGCCCCGCCTGCAACGGCGTCGTGCTGCGGGTCGTCGAGACGACCGAGGCCATCTACGTCGACGCCCGCGGAGCCGCCTACCTTCGCTTCGAGCGGCGCTGAGGCGGCCGCCGAGCAGGAGCGGCCCTCCGTCGACGGAGCCACCAGGCGCCGCCCAAGCCGCCGATCACGAGGGCGATGCCGGCCAGCGCCAGGAGCGGCGTCGGGACGCCGCCGTCGAAAGGGCCACTGCCCGTCGGCGTCGGGCTCGGCGAGGGAGTCGATATCGGCGGGGCCGTCGGCGCGGCCGTCGGCGAAGCCGCCCCGCTGGGCGTGGCCAGGCCCGAGGCGCCAGGCTCGGGCGAGGCTGTCGGGTAGGGACCGCCGGGTCCCGCCACCACCACGGCGAAGTCCCCGAAGCCCGTGACGACGGCGATGAAGGACACGCCGAGGCCGGCATCGTCGGACTTGAGCGGTTGCCAGGCGCCGTCGGCGTAGCGCTCGATGGTGGCACCGGAGGCCGCTTCGTCCGGCCCGCGCAAGACGACCGAGACGTTGTCGCTGACGAGGGCCGTCAACGGGACGCCAGCCTGGTTGGTGACGCTGATGCGATAGACGTTCCCGGCGATGTGACCGTCCGTGGGCAGGACGGCGGGCAGGATCGGCTCGATGGACAGCTTGATCGAGGTCGTGCCCGGGGGCAGGATGAGGGTCCCCGAGATGGCGAAGATCTGGGCCTGGGGCGGCTGCTCGGTCGTCGCGATCGCGGTCAGCGGGCTCTGGCCATTCTCCAGCTGCTCGGTGCCCGAGGCCGATCCGGGATCACCTGCCTGGCCGGCAGCGGGGACGAGGAAGCGGTACGGCTCCGCGATGACGACCCCGTCGTAGAGCGGCGGCGTCGGGAGCGGCGCGAGGTGCTGCGCGGCGGCGACCAGGATCAGGCCGGCGGCCAGCAGGGCGATGCCCACGCGGCGATCGGCCATCACGACCACCATGTTGCGAGGTCGGCCACGACATGGGCGATGGCCGGTGCCGCGACCCCCCGATCGATCAAGCGCAGGCCAGCCAGAACGAGACCGACAGCGAGGTCCAGGGGCACGACATGCCAGCCGTAGAGCGGGACATGGAGGAGGGCGAAGAGCACGCTGGTCACAGTGACGGCCACGGGCAGCCCCGCGAGGTCCCGCGTGGCGTCGAACAGGGCGCCGCGCAGGACGACCTCCTCAGCGGTCCCGACCAGTACGGTCACGCCCGCCCAGAGCAGGAACGGCTGGGGATGGACGCCGAGCCCCGGTGCGGGCAGCCCGTGCGCCAGGCCCGGCAGCACGACCAGCCCAAGGCCGGCGCCCAGGCCGAGCGCCACGGACATGGCTCGCAGACGCGCTGGCCGCCAGCCGGTGACCAAGGCGACGGCGAGCAGGGCCAGGCCGAAGAGCGTCCCCGCCGCCAACGCCGCGGGCGCGGTCGTCCCAGGCATGGCGGCCCTTGCCGCCACCACCAGGCCCAGCCCGCCCGCGAGGATGAGCGGCCGGGCGACGTCCGGGCGAGGGACCGAACGGGCGCCGATCATCGGGGCAGGGGCACGAAGGCGATCGTCCCCGTGGCGTAGGTGGCCGGCCAGACGAACGTGTACGAGCGCACCGCCTGCCACTGCCAGATGACCGCCGCCGCGCGGTCGTTCTGGCCGAGCGTGGCCGGGTCGCTCGAGAAGCGCAGGCCCGCCCCGTTGGGCAGCGCGCCGACGGGCAGGTCGACGGCACGGGCCGCGGCGGCCACCGATCCCGGATCGAGGGGACCCGCGAGGGCGGCCGCCGGCAGCACGTCGTGGAACAGTGCCCAGGCCGCCGAGAAGCCCGAGAGCCCCTCCTCCGTCGGCCCGTTCCAGGTGGCGGGCGGCGTGGGACCGCTGATCTGGTACTCCCCTCCGTATCCGCCGTAAGGAACATCCTGGGGGGTCGGGGACGCGACGCTGGCGTCGGACGGCTCGGGCGCGGCCCAGGCCGCGGCCAGGCGCTCGTAGGTGGCTCGCGCCTCCGGCCCAAGAGCGTCGGGTCGGAAGCCGCCCGTCGGCCGGTCCGAGGCGAAGATCCCGATGGCGTCGGCGCCGAGGTCCCCGGCGAAGTCCGGGTCGCACTCGGCCATGGTCGAACCGATGAGGGCCTTCACCCGCAACCCGGCGGCGAGCATCGCCTGGCGGAAGGCGACGCCGTCGGGGATGTGCGAGGCCAGGATGACGACGTCCGGATGGGCAGCGGCGAGGTCGGCCATGACCCGGGGCCACTGCGGCACGCCCAGCTGATACGTCTCGCGAGCCACGATCGGCACGCCCGCCGCGGCGGCCGTCCTTGCGGCAGCCTCGGCGACGGAGCTGGCGTAGGCGTCGTCGGCGGCGACGATGGCCAGGCGCAGGCCCGCGGCGGTCGTACCCAGCCGAGCAGCCAGGTCGGAAGCCGCGAACTGCGCCGAGTTCGTGCCCAGGTTGGTGCCGCTCGCGCCGACCCGGAAGACGAGGGGCAGGCCCCGCCCGGTCAGGCGGTCGGCGACCGCGCCGGCCTCCCAGTAGACGAGCCCCGCCTGGTCGGCCGCGGCGCTCGCGGCGATCGACAGATCGGACGAGTAAGCGCCGATGACGACGCTCACGCCCTCCGCCCGGAGCGAGGCCATCACCGCCGGCGCGTCTCCGGCCGCCTCGAGATCGCGTACGTCGAGGACGATGGGGCGCCCACCGACGCCACCGTCGGCGTTGACGAGATTCGCTGCGATGCGCACGCCGCGCAGCTCCTGGCCGGCCAGCGTCGCGCCGTTGCCGGCGATCGGGAAGACCGCCCCGATCCTGATCGGCTCCGGAGGCGCCAGCGAGCCACGCAGCAGGACGGTCGTGGTGACCAGGGCCACGGCGGCCAGCAGGGCAAGGAGCACCCGACGCGGGCTGGGGCTGGGTCGAGCCATCGTCATTTCACCGAGAAGAGCACGACCGGCGACCAGTCGCGTGGGGCGAAGGGGGCATGGTCGGAGGCAACGAACTCGGCCTTGAGCTGGTAGGTGCCGGGCTTCAGCGAGAGGTCCTGGGTCAGCCCGTAGTTCATCGAGACGAGGACGTTGTCGACGTAGAGGTGGACGTGGCCCTGGTCCGGGCGGATGTCCGTGGTCGTGGCCGCGACGATCGTGGCGCCCTGAAGAGCCAGCTCCACGTGGACGGTGGGTCCGCTGAGGGTCGCGTTGGCCGCCGGCTGGACGATGCTGACGACGGCCGGGGAGGACGGCCGAGCGCCGCTCGCGGTCGGGCCGGCGGGAGCTGACCAGGTGGGGGCGGTCCCGGCCGCACACGCCGCCAGACCGAGGACCAGGATGGCGGGCCAGGCGGCAAGGGTTCGACGAGCGTCGGACATGGCAGGCCTCACTTGCTGATGGGCAGGTCGAGATGCGTCGTCAGGTAGTCGCCGCCCGGTGCAGGGCCGGCGATCGAGAGGGTATACGTCCCGGCCTCCAGGACGACGTCGGCGACGAAGTGACCCGGCTCCAGCTCACGGGTCGCCAGTGGCTTCGCCGGCCCCCCGGCCACAGCCAGAGCCAGCGTCACGTCGGCGAGCGGCAGCTCGATACCGGCAGCGTCGAAGAACGTCGTGTGCAACTCGTTCTGCCCGGCCGTGCCCGGGTCGGCGTAGACCTGCACCGTCCGGCCGGCGGGAAGATGGACCGTGTAGATCGTGGGCAGGCCGGGGTTGGCGTTCACGTCGATGACCGGCGTCTGGACCAGGGTCGTGACCTGGAGCGGCACCTCGACCGAGGTTGCCCCGCGCGCCACGAGCGCCGTCACCTGCCAGGTGCCGTCGAGGGAGAGGTTGGCACCGCTCGCCTCGAAGACGCCCGGACCACCGGCGGGCAGGTCCAGCCGGGAACTGCCGACGTCCGGGCGCGCTGGGAGCTGGAAGCGGAGCGTGACGTGGTCGGCGCTGACGGGTGCCCCGGAGTCGTAGTCGGAGACCGTCGCGCGGAAGGTATCGAAGCCGGCGGTCCCGGGCGAGACCTCGAGCCGAACCCGGACCGAGGTGCCGAAGTCGGCGCCGAGGGCGAGCAGCTCGCGCGGCTGCCCGGCCGAGCTGGCGGCGACCTGCGACGGGGGCGCGAGGTTGACGAGCGAGGCCGACAAGAGCACGACGGTCGCCCCGACGAGCAGCTCGGCCGACCCGACGCGGCGGAGGCCGCGCTGCGATGCGCCCGCGGCTGGCACGCTGCGGAAGTGGTTGATCGCCCCGAGGACGGCGATGACCCCCAACAGCGCGCTCTTGGCGATGACGAGGCGGCCGAAGTCGGTCGCCACCAGCGCATCGAGGGTGCCGACCTCGGGCACGGCGCGCAGCAGCCCCGTCAAGGCAACGACGGCGATGCCCACGGTGGCGAGGCGCGAGAAACGTCGCGCCGCGCGAGCCGCCGGATCCCCGTTCATCCAGCGGAGCGCAACGAGGAGCGCCACCAGCCCGCCCAGCCAGAGGCCAACGGCCAGCACGTGGGTGGCCTGGACGAAGACGTCGAAGGCCGCGTTGGGGCCGGCCGCGGCGTGGCTGAGGAGGGTGTCCACGCCGAGGGCGCCCGCGGCCCCAAGGCCCACCGCGGCCAGCCCCGCCCGACCGCCAGCGCCCGAGCGGACCACGATGACGGCCACGCCCGCGACCACGAGGAAGCCCAGGCGCCACACGATCGCCGGTCCGAGCGACGTGCCCATCGCTTCGGCCACCCCCTCGCCGGCGTCGCCCAGTTCGACACCCAGCACGAGGAACGTCCCGGCTGCCGCCGACAACCAGGTCAGGGGCAGCAGGCGCCGCACCATGATCCTTGGCGGCAGGGCGATGAGGATCCCGAAGCAGGCAGCGCCGAGAAGCCCGAGGAGGCCGAGGTAGAGCAGCCAGCGGCCCACGATGGCCGCCGGCGCCGGGCCGGGCGGCTGGATCGGCGCGGCGCCGGCCGCGCCACCGGACGATGGCGGAGACACGCCGACGCCGAAGGCGAAGGACCCGCTGGCCGCGTGGCCGTCGACCGCCGAGACCGTTCGCCAGGCGACCGTGTAGACGCCCGGCACGAGGGGCTTGAGGGGGACCGACAGCGTCAGCGCATCGCCGGGCAGCGCGGCCGCCGGGCCGCTCGTCTGCGCAGCCCCGGACGTGTCGAGGACCTTGATCGACGAGAGCTTTGGGTCGGGCTCCTCGCCGAACGTGATGCTCACCGTCGTCGGTGGCACGGCCAGCGTGCTGCCCGGACTCGGGTCCGAGGACTGGGGCAGCGAGTGTCCGGCGGCGGGGCCGGCGAGGACGAGGAGCGCGACCAGCGTCCAGCAGATCGCGCCGCCGGCCCGGCGACCGAAGCGCGACATGGGCGCTATGCGGCCGTCCTCCGCCGGCCGCGCAGCACCAGCAGCAGGGCCGCACCGCCGAGCACCAGGCCCAGTGCTCCGGCGCCCGCCCCGAACAGGAGGAAGGTCGAGTCGGGCACCGCGCCGACGCGGGCGTCGATCCGGTCAAGGCGGGTGGCCATGTCGGCCACCGTCGGCAGCGTGTTCGGGAACTCGGCACCGGTCGTGGTCACCACGGAGTTGAACGTCGAGTCGCTCGAAGTGGCCGTCGCATCGACCGCCTGGCCATGGATCGTGCCGGTCAGGTGGAACGTGTAGTCGCCGGGCGCGGTCGGCACGATGGGCGCCTCGTAGTCACCCGGCGTGCCCAGCCCGGTGTCCGCGTCGAAGGCGTTGTTGAGGTCCAGAGCGGCCGATGCCTGGGAGCCCAGGCTGACCACGACCTTGAGGTCCCCGTCGGCGAGATCCGTGACCGCCTTGCCGTCGGCGCCCGTGACGACGGCCTGGACGGCGTTCGGCGCGCCCACGTAGGTGGGTTCGTGGACCCAGCCGAGGGCCACCGTGTAGGTCCCGAACTGTTCGAGCACGTGGGCCTGGGCGAGGCCGGCGACGAGGCCGACCAGGATCAGGGCGCCGACGACGGCGACCACGGGGTGAGAGCGGGGCGCGGGCATGAGGACCTCCGAAAGGCGCGGACGAGGAGGGGGTCCCGAAGGACCTAGACGGAGGCCCCCGCCGGTGGTGCCCGGCCCGCGCTGAGGTGCCCGACGATCGACCCATGGCGCGGCTCGACCCAGGGAAACCGGGGCCGGGGCGATGCCTGCCTGGCCCGCGCCCAGCGGGCACGCGCCGCTTCGATACGGGCCACGAGGACCTCGAGGCGCCAGCGGTAGAGCGCATCGACGAGGGCGACCAGCAGCGAGACGGCGGCGATCACGAACAGCGACCCGGGATAGCCGAGAGGGCCGAGGACCCCCAGCCCGGGAGCCGGGAGCCCTGCGTTCAAACGCTCGAGGTTCTCGTTGCCGACGAACAGGACCAGGGCAAACGGGAAGACGACCAGCCAGCCGCGCAACACGTGCTCGAGCAGGCGGCCAACGGGTCTGGCGGCCACGGTGTCGCCGCTGTCGTTGAACGAGCCGGCAAGCCCGGACAGGTGGCTGAGCCGGGCGACGCCCGCGACGAGCAGGGCGAACCCAAGCTCTGCGACCACGACGACCGTGGCCGTCCAGCGGGCGTCATGGCCGCTCTGGGCGAGGGCCGTACCGGCCGCCGCTCCATAGGTGAGCAGGAAGATGACGTCGTGGGCCAGGACGAAGGCGACCAGAGCCAGCACACCCGAGCGCAGGGAGGGGCGCTGGATCGCCTGGCTCACCTCGCCACTGTAGCCCGTCCTTCCCGAGCCGGCCACGAAACTCCCCGCAGATGCCGACCTAGCGCGGCGGCAGGCTCGAGACGGAGAGCACCTGGTTGAGGACGTATTGGCCGTCCGTGGCCGGATCGGTCAGGTTCAGTTGGGCGTCGTCGACCACGACCGTGGACTGGAGCCGGACCTGCACCAGCCGTGAGCCGACGAACGTCAACGAGGTCGCGACGCCCTCCTCCGTCTCGCGCGACCAGTTCTGGTCGAACCAGAAGTTGCCCTGGCTGGCGCCGGTGTAGTGGTAGACGCCATCGCTGCCGAGCGTGATCTTCAGGGCCCCGGCCCAGTGGAAGTCGTCCCCGATGACGTCGTCGACCCCGGCGGCATAGAGGATCTTCTCCTGGGCCAGCTGGAAGTCGGTGAACGCGGCCCGGTATTCGACCGAGCTCCACTGGACCATGGCGATGACCACCTGGGCCCCGGCCGCGTGAGCCAGCGCCACCGCCGCCTTCACGTTCGCCGTGGTCAGACCGGCGACGCCGGCCCCGGACGCCGTCGCCGACCGGGTGCCGCCGATGGCGTTGAAGCCGACGAAGGCGAACTTGATCCCGTTCGCGTCGACGACGGCGGGCTTCAGGGCTTCGGCCAGGTTCCGTCCGGCACCGGATGGCTGGATGCCGGCCTTGCGGAAGATGTCGACAGTCTCGCCGATGGCCGGCAGCCCGGCGTTGCCCATGTGGTCCGTGGCGATCGTGGCCACGTCGATGCCGGTGTCGGCCATCAGCGTCGCCACGCGCGGGTCGATGGTGAAGGTCGTGCCCAGCAGGTGGACCTTGTAGGCCTTGGTCATCGGGCATTCGAAGTCGCTCATGGCGACGTCCGCGCCCGAAATCATCGCCTTGACCGCACCCGCGTTGCCGGTCCTGGCCAGGTTCAGGGTGCGCAGGCCGTAGCGCGGGTCGATGTGCGTCCCGGTGATCCGCGCGGTGCCGGCCACGGCGAGCCAATCCCAGCCCTTCTTGAAGAGGATGGTCTGCTGGGCGACACCGCGATCGGGGCAGGTGCAGCCCGTGGTCAGCACGACCCGGACGTCGCCGCCGGCGAAGGTCGTCCACTCGGCCGGCCAGCTCGTCGGCGCGTCGATGGTCAGCGGGTAGGTCTTCGTGCGAGCGCTGGCCGTGCCGAAGAGGTCGGCCGACCCGAGCGGGATGACCTTGACCCGCGGCGTCACCAGGGCCGGCGGCAGGAGCGCCAGGTCCGTGTCACCCGGCGCCAGGGCGGCCGTGATCTGGTCTGCGGCCACGCAGGGCGTCGTCCCGAGGCCGCTCACCCCCAGGGCCGCCGCGACAGTGGCCTCCGTGCCGCAGGGCACGACCAGGGTGCCCGCCCTCAGCCGATCGGCGAGGCCGGCCATCGTGATCGCGTTGACCTTGTAGTCATCGAAGGCGCCGACGACCGCGAGCGGGATGTGGGC
>JBIOIE010000042.1:0-9920 GCA_044449605.1 Candidatus Limnocylindrales bacterium
GAACGCGATCGTGGCGGCGATCGCCAACGTCGACTGGGACGTGGAGCGGATCTGGCTCTCGGGCGACCGCGTGCTGGCCAGCTTCCACGCCGCCTGGACGGACAGGACCAGCGCGGAGCGCTCGCGAACCCGAGGCTTCCTGGCCTTCGAGCTGGACCCGGACGGACTCGTCCAGCGCCTCAAGGACTGGTCGCGCACGAAGCCGGTCGGCCGCGATGCGACGTTCTCGCCGATCGAACCGGCCGCGCCCGTGGCCGGGTAGGGGCGAGATGGCCGGCGAGGTCTCCTTCGACGTGGTCAGCGAGTTCGACCGCCAGGAGCTGGTCAACGCTCTCGACCAGGTCCGGCGCGAGATCGCCACACGCTACGACTTCAAGCACGCCACCGTGGAGCTGGAGCTGGGCAAGGAGGACATCACGCTTCTGACCGACGACGAGTACCGGGCCCGGGCGGTCAAGGACCTGCTCGAGTCGAAGGCCATCCGGCGCGGGCTGTCGCTGAAGATCTTCGATTGGGGCACGATCGCGCCGGCCGGCGGCAACCGGGTGCGCCAGGTCATCGGCCTGCGCCGGGGCCTGCCCGAGGACCTGGCCAAGAAGATCAGCAAGATGATCCGCGACGACTTCCCGAAGTGCCACGCCCAGATCCAGGGCGAGGCGGTGCGGGTCAGCTCCAAGAGCAAGGACGACCTCCAGAAGGTCATCGCCCGGCTGCGCAGCGAGGGCGAGGCCCACCCGGTCCCGCTCCAGTTCCAGAACTACCGCTGATGCCTCGTCGGCCCAACCCGCAACGTCAGCGGACCCTGCGCATCATCATGGTCATCGTCGTGGTGGCCATCTTCCTGTCCTTCATCCTGGGCACGGCCTCACTGCCCCGCTGAGGGCTCGGGCCGAGCGCTCACGTCGACGACGACGTCGCGCTCCTCGGGATGGCGCTCCAGGTAGGCGCGCACGTAGGGGCAGATGGCGATGACCCGCAGCTCGCGCCGGCGCGCATCGGCCAGGGCGAAGCGGGCCAGTCGGCC
This sequence comes from Candidatus Limnocylindrales bacterium, assembly GCA_044449605.1. GTDB lineage: Bacteria > Chloroflexota > Limnocylindria > Limnocylindrales > CSP1-4 > CSP1-4. The sequence continues at coordinate 1,025 of JBIOIE010000042.1, forward strand.
GGCGATGCCCTGGCCCTCATGGGCCGCCAGGACCTCGGTGTGCACGAGCGCGAGCCGGCCGCGCTTGACGACGTATTCGAGCACGCCGGCCAACTCGCCGTCCAGGCGGGCCTCGTAGCGTTGGGCGGCGTGGGCGTCGGCGATCTCGGGCTCCATCGTCGGGCATGGTAGCGGCCGGGACACCGCGCCCTCGGCTATCCTCTGAACGTGATCTGCGCGAAATGCGGTACCGAGAACCTCGCCGGCGCGCGGTTCTGCATGGAGTGCGCGACCCCCTTCGCGGCGATCTGTGCGAACTGTGGAGCGAGCAACCTGCCGGCCGCGAAGTTCTGCTCCGGGTGCGCGACGCCGATGGCGGCCGCATCCCCGCGCCCGGCGACGGCTGCCAACCCCCTGGCGACGCCGGAGGCGGTCGCCGAGCGGCGTCTGGTCAGCGTGCTCTTCGCCGACATCGTCGGCTTCACGGCGTTCTCCGAGGGCCGCGATGCCGAGGAAGTGCGAGCCCTCCAGTCGCGTTACTTCGAGACGGTCAGCGACGTCATCGCCCGCTATGGCGGCAGCATCGAGAAGTTCATCGGCGACGCGGTCATGGCGCTGTGGGGCGCCCCGACCGCCCACGAGGACGACGCGGAGCGGGCGGTCCGGGCCGCCCTCGACCTCGTCGAGGCGGTGCGGGGTCTCGGCCCCGGCATCGAGATCCGGGCCGCGGTCCTGACCGGTGAGGCCGCGGTGTCCGTCGGGGCGATCAACCAGGGCATGGTCACCGGCGACCTCGTCAACACGGCCAGCCGCCTGCAAAGCGTCGCTCCCCCCTCGACCGTCCTCGTCGGCGAAGGGACCCAGCGAGCCGCCGGCAGCGCCATCGTCTTCGAGGCCGCCGGGGAGCAGCTGCTCAAAGGCAAGATCAGCCCGGTCCCAGCCTGGCGGGCGGTCCGCGTCGTCGCCCAGCGCGGCGGGGTCGGGCGTGCGGAGACCCTCGAGGCCCCCTTCGTCGGCCGGGACGAACAGCTCCGCCAGCTCAAGGAACTGTTCCATGCGACGGCCCGGGAAGGCCGGCCTCGACTGGTCAGCGTCATCGGTCCGGGCGGCATCGGCAAATCGCGCCTGGCCTGGGAGTTCCTGAAGTACATCGACGGTCTCGTCGAGCGGGTCTGGTGGCACGACGGGCGCAGCCCGGCCTATGGCGACGGCATCACGTTCTGGGCCCTGGGCGAGATGATCCGCGGCCGGGCGAGACTCCAGGAGACCGACGACGAGCCGACCACCCGCGCCCGCATCGCGGCGATGCTCGATGAGCACGTCCCCGACGAGGCGGAGCGGGCCTGGATCGCGCCCGCCCTGCTGTCCCTGCTGGGCATCGAGTCGGGCACCGGACCGACCCAACTCTTCGGCGCCTGGCGGACGTTCTTCGAGCGCCTCGCGGCCACGGGGCCGGTGGTCATGGTCTTCGAGGACCTCCACCACGCCGACTCCGGGCTCCTCGACTTCATCGACCATCTCCTCGAGTGGTCCCGGAGTGCGCCGATCCTCATCATCACGCTCGCTCGCCCCGAGTTGCTCGAGCGGCGGCCGGACTTCGGCGCGGCCAAGCGCAGCTTCACCTCGATCTACCTCGAGCCGCTGCCGACGCCCGCCATGCGCGACCTCCTCGCCGGCCTCGTGCCCGGTCTCCCGGCCGCCGCCCGCGACGCGATCATCACCCGCGCCGACGGCATCCCCCTCTACGCCGTGGAGACCGTCCGCATGCTCCTCGCCCAGGGGCGGCTCGTCCTCGAGGATGGCGTCTATCGCCCGGTCGGCGACCTCACGCATCTGGCTGTGCCCGAGACCCTCACGGCGCTCATCTCGGCCCGTCTCGACGAGCTGGACGCCGCCGATCGCACCCTCGTGGCTGACGCCGCCGTGCTCGGCCAGAGCTTCACGCTCGAGGGCCTGGTCGCGATCTCGGCCCTGGACGCGTCCACGCTCGAACCGCGCCTTCGGGCCCTGGTCCGGAGGGAGTTGCTCGTCCAACAGATGGATCCCCGCTCAGCAGAACGCGGCCAGTACGGCTTCGTCCAGGCCCTCATCCGAGAGGTCGCGTACAACACCCTGGCCAAGCGCGACCGGAAGACCCGCCATCTCGCGGCGGCCCGCTACTTCGAGTCGCTGGGGAGCGAAGAGCTGGCGGGCGCCCTCGCCGGCCACTATCTCGCGGCTCAGGGCTACGCCACAGACGGGCCGGAGGCGGATGCCCTCGCAGCCCAGGCGATGGTCGCACTTCGGGCGGCCGCGGACCGGGCGGTGGCGTTGGGCGCCCATGCCCAGGCGATCGCCTTCCTCGAGCACGCGCTGGCCATCAGCCCGGAACCGGCCGACCAGGCCGTTCTCCACGAGCGGGCCCTGGCCTCGGCCACCCAGGGCATCGTCGCCGAGGTCGCCTTACGACACGGCGTCGCCGCCATCGAGGCCAGGCGCAAGCTCGGGGATCGCGCCGCGATCGCGCAGGCCGTCGCGGCGTACGGGCGAGCGCTCTGGCAATACACGGGCGACAGCGAACGCATCCTGGCGGTCGTTCTGCCCGCCTGGGAGGAGTTCGCGGACCTCGAGGCGACCCCGGCCGGCGTCGCCCTGATGCTGGCGCTCTCGTCCGCCTACATGCTCCGCGATGAGTCCCACCTCGAGGCCCTGGCCTGGCTGGAGCGGATGCTGCCGGTCGCCGAACGCCTCGACCTGCTACCTGAGATCGCCGGAGGCCTGGTTCGCTTGAGCGGCGTCCTGTTCCGCGTCAATCGACCCCAGCAGGGCCTCATCATCCTGCGCGGGACGCATGACCTCATCGTCAGCAACGACCTGGTCGACGCCGATCGCGTATCGCGGACGCAGCTGACCTGGTACGAGCAGTTCGCCAACCCCGCTGCCGGCCTGGCCATGGCCCGCGAGGGCCTCGAGATCGCCCGTCGGCGCGGGACCCTCGCCCTGGGCCTGCTGATGGTCGGCAACGCCGTCTCCTGCGCCCTCCGCCTGGGCGAGTGGGCCTGGGCTGCCGCCCTGCTGGACGAGTGGCTGGTAACCGACGCCGCCCCCCAGTACCTCGTCGAGTTGCACGTCGACCGGGCCGTCCTGCTAGGACTGCGAGGCGGCGATGCCGCGGCCGACCTCCTGGAGGTGGAGCGGCTCCTCCCGGAGGCCAAGGATTCCCAGTTCGCTTCCTACGCGCACTGGGCTCGGGCGTGGGACGCCTTCAGCGCCGGACGCCTGGCCGATTCACGGCGCGAGGCCGTGACGTCGGTGGACGTGACCCCCTTCTTCACGCCGATCAGCCTGCCCCTCGCGGCGCGAGCCGCGCTCTGGGCTGGCGACGTGGCCGATGCCAACGACCTGGTTGCGCGCATCGGTGCCGCCGTCGTCCGTGGCCAGGCCTTCGCGCTCGACCTCGTCACGCTCCGCGCGGGTGTGGCCGCGCTCGAGGGTCGACGGGGGGACGCCGTGGCTGGGTATCGCGAGGCACTGCGCGGGTGGCGGGCCCTGGGTCTGGCCTTCGACGAGGCTCTCGCCGTGCTCGACCTAGCCATCTTGCTGGCGCCGACCGAGCGCGAGATGTCGGAGGCGGCCGAGGCCGTCGCGACCGGGCGCGAGATCCTGACCCGCCTTGGTGCGCTACCGCTCGTCGCCCGTCTCGACGCCGCCAGGGTCGTCGCCGCACCCGCCGCGCCGGCCATGATCGCCGGCAGCGAGGTCCGCGTGGGGGGCCACGCCGGCTAGGGCACCCGGCAGGCGATGTACAGGTAGAGCGGCACGTCCACGGCCACGTGGATGGCGATGGTCGGCAGCAGCGAGCCGGTCCGGCGCACGATCACGGCCGCGAGGAAGCCGGCCAGACCCAGCGCGACCACCACTGGCGCCGGCGAGCCGACGAAGCCGGGCCCGCTGTGCGCTGCCCCGAAGACGATCGCCTGGGCGATGGCGGCCGGCCACCAGCCGGTGACCCGCGACGTCCAGTTGAGCATCGCACCGCGGTAGACGACCTCTTCCAGGGTGCCGTTGGCGAGCGCGAAGACGAGCGCCGGGATCAGCACCCCGGGCATCGAGAAGGCGAAGTCGAAGGTGCCGAAGAAGGGGGCCGAGAACGCTCGGAAGCCGATGACGGCAAGCGGCGCGCCGAAGCCGATCATGAGGAGGGAGCCGGCGGCGACCGTACGCGACGGCCGCCGGAAGCTGCTGTCGAATGGCCAGGCCCCGATGAGGCGCCCGACGACCAGGACGAGGACGACGCCCCCGAACGCCTCGACGAGGCGTGCGATGGCAGGCGTGGACAACGGGCTGTCGCAGGCGAACGGGGCGGATTCGGCCAATGGGCTGAGCGTGATGCCCCAGGCGAATGTGGCCAGGATCGGGATCGGGGCCGCCCACGTGTAGGCGACCGGGCTGTCGCGCCAGCGCAGCACGAGAAAGCCGACGACGACGATCGCGAGGATCGGCATGCGGGTCGGTTCGATGAGGGCGGCGATGACGGCGAGGGCCGTGGCCGCCACGGTCAGGCGGGCCTCCAGCCGACTGCCGATCGCCCGCGGCAGGTTCGCCTCGCGGATCACGCCGTCGCCGTCGTTCACACGGTCAGCCTAGCGTGGTCCGACAGCTACCGCGACGATCCGGGGGCGCAGAGACTGACCCCCCCTCAAAGGACGCGTCATCGCCCCGCGGTGTTCGACGGCGAGCACACGGGTAGTTGCGCCCGCAATCAATGCCGTGGTAGGGTGGGGCTCCACACAAGGAGCTGCCTGACCGTGCCCGCCGTCGTCGTCCCCGACATCACCGTCCTGCCCCGCATCCCCGAGCCGGACCCCATCGCCGCGCGTCAGCGTGGAGTTCGCAGCATCACCGACGCCCCGCACGGCCTGGAAGGAGAGGGCTTCCCGGTCCGTCGGGCCTTCGCCGGCGTTGATCTCAGCGATCTTGATCCTTTCGTCCATCTCGACCAGATGGGTGAGGTCGACTACGCCCCGGGAGAGCCGAAGGGCACGCCCTGGCATCCGCACCGCGGCTTCGAGACGGTCACGTACATGATCGACGGCATCTTCGAGCACAACGACTCGAACGGCGGGGGAGGGGTCATCACCAACGGCGACACGCAGTGGATGACGGCCGGCGCCGGGATCCTCCACATCGAGAAGCCGCCCGAGGCGCTCGTGGTCAGTGGCGGGCTCTTCCACGGGCTCCAGCTCTGGGTGAACCTGCCCAGCGCCCAGAAGTGGGCCGCACCGCGCTACCAGGACATCCGGGCCGGGGCGGTCGGCCTGCTCTCGTCGAGCGACGGCGGGGCCCTGGTCCGGGTCATCGCCGGCGATGTTGCCGGCCATGCGGGCCCCGGCTCGACCTACACGCCGATGACCTTCGTGCATGCGACCGTCAGCCCGGGCGCGCGCCTGTCGCTGCCCTGGCGGGCCGACTACAACGCGCTCCTCTACGTCCTGGCGGGTAACGGCAGCGTGGGCGCCGAAGGCCGCCCGATCAGGAACGGCCAGCTGGCCGTCTTCGGGCCCGGCGATGCCCTGACGGTGGCCGCCGCCAGGGCGCAGGAGAGCCGCCATCCGAACCTCGAGCTGATCGTGCTCGGCGGGCGGCCCATCCGCGAGCCCGTGGCCTGGATGGGCCCCTTCGTCATGAACACCCGGGAGGAGATCCTCCAGGCCGTGGCTGACTACCACGCGGGCCGGCTGGGGACCATCCCGGCGGTCCACAGCGCGCCGACGACGCTGATCGAATCGAACGGGGACGGGCCGGCGGTAGACTAGCCGGCCATGTCCTACCTCGGTGACGGAGAGGTCAGCGCGATCCGCCGGACGCCAGACGACGTCCGGACCCTCTTGCTGCGCACGACGACCGCCCGCTTCATCGCCCCCGGCTCGCTCACCGGGGGCCGGTTCGGGCTCTTCCAGTGGGACATGCCGGCGCGTTCGGGTGGCGCGACCCCGCACTTCCACCGGACCTTCTCCGAGTCGTTCTTCGTCATCTCGGGCAGCCTCGAGCTGTACGACGGGCGGCGCTGGGCCAGCGCTGGAGCCGAGGACTTCCTGTACGTCCCGGAAGGGGGCGTGCACGGCTTCCGGAACGACGCCGACGGGGCGGCTTCGATGCTCATCCTCTTCGCGCCGGGACCGCCACGCGAACGCTACTTCGAGGAGCTGGCGGAGCTGCAGGCCAGCGGCCGCCGGCTCGACGACGAGGAACGGCGCGCCTTCCTGGCCCGTCACGACCAGTACGCCGTGGGCGAGTGAGGACCTGCACCCGGCGGGTGGCACAATGGCCCGCATGACCGAGGTCCAGTCCCCGACGTCAGCGGCCCAGGATCCGGTCCAGGCGGGCCGGGAGGCGATATCACGCCACGAGTGGGCCCTCGCGTTCGAGCAGTTCACGAAGGCCGATGTGGATGACCGGCTCACGGGTCCCGACCTCGAGGGGCTCGCGGTCGCCGCCTTCTTCATCGCCAAGCCGGACGTTGCGCTCGATGCCAAGGAGCGCGCCTTCAAGCTCGACGAGGCCGGGGGCGACCACGTTCGGGCGGCCTACCTGGCCCTCGACATCGCCGCCGAATCGTTCTTCGCCGGGAAGCCCTCCATCGCCTCCGCCTGGACCCGCCGGGCGGAACGGATCCTCGGGCCGGAGGGCGAGACCTACGCCCACGGTTACCTCGCCCTGATCCGGAGCTACGGCGCTCTCGGCAGCGGCGACCTCGATGGCGCGCTCGCGCTGGCCGAACGGGCCGTCGCCATCGGGACGAAGACCGCGGATGCCGATCTCAAGGCCCATGCGCTGGCCAGCCTTGGCTCGCTGAAGATCGCCACGGGTCACACCTCCGATGGGTTCGCCCTGATGGAGGAGGCAGCGATGTCGGCTGTCAGCGGCGAGCTGTCGCCCGTCGTGAGCGGCGTCACCGCCTGCCAGATGATCAGCGCCTGCCGGGACCTGACCGACTATCGCCGGGCCAGCGAGTGGATCGAGGCGACCGAGAAGTACTGCGCGAAGCAGGCCGTCGCCGGCTTCCCGGGCGTCTGCCGCGTGCACCGCGCCGAGGTGGCCGCTGTCCACGGCGCGTGGGGGCAGGCGGAACTGGATCTGGAGCGGGCGACCGATGAGCTGGGCGCGTATGCCGCCACGCCGCCCCAGGCCGACGGGTTCTATGCGATCGGTGACATCCGCCGGCTGAAGGGCGACTTCGAAGGCGCGGAGGCGGCCCTGCGCGAGGCCCACGCCCGGGGCAAGTCGCCCCAGCCGGCCCTCGCGCTCATCCGGCTGGCCGAGGGCAAGGTCCGAGCCGCGCTGACGGCCATCGATGCGGCCCTCGCGGAAGGGACCTGGGATCGCCTGGCGCGCACCAGGCTGCTGCCGGCCCAGGTCGAGATCCTCATCGCCGCCGGCGATATCGAGCGTGCGCGCAAAGCGGTCGACGACCTGACCGGGATCGTCGCGGACTACCCCTCGATGGCCTTCGAGGCCGGACGGCAGATCGCCCTGGGGCGCGTCCTCCTCGCCGAGGGCGACTCGATCGGCGCGGCCCACGAGCTTCGCGTGGGCATCAAGGGCTGGCGCGAGGTCGGTGCGCCGTACGAGGTCGGTCGGGGCCGCATCGTGCTGTCACACGCCCTGCGCGCCATCCAGGACGAGGAGGGAGCCGACCTCGAGCTGCAGGCGGCCCTGGACGAGTTCCGGCACCTCGGTGCGCGCGTGGACATCGAGGTGGCCGAGCGGGAACTGCGCGACATCGAGGATCGGCGGAAGGGCCCCCAGACCGCCCGCCGGACCTTCATGTTCACCGATATCGTCGGCTCGACCAGTCTCGCCGAGGCGCTCGGCGACCAGGCCTGGGAACGGCTCCTGCGCTGGCACGACGACATGCTCCGCGGCCTCGTCGTGAGTGGGGGAGGGGTCGTCGTCAACTCGACCGGGGACGGCTTCTTCATCACCTTCGATTCGGCCCGGGCCGGCCTCGACTGCGCCATCGCCATCCAGCGCGCGTTGGCCGAACACCGCGAGACCACCGGCTTCGCACTCTCCGTGCGCATCGGCCTGCACACGACCGACGCGAACCAGCGCGGCAGCGACTACAGCGGCCGGGGCGTCCACATCGCGGCACGGGTGGCCGCCCTCGCTGGCGCTGGCGAGATCCTGGCCACGGCCGAGACGCTCGGTGAGGCGGGGGATGCGGCGGCCTCGGCGACCCGAGCGGAGCAGGTCAAGGGCGTGTCGGAGCCCGTGAGCCTCGCCGTCGTTCCATGGGCGGCGTAGCCTCACCGCCCATCGCGACCTCGCTCGACGAGCAGGCGATCGACTGGCTCCTGGCCTCGCCCGAACCGGCCATCCGCTGTCTCACCCGGCGCGAGCTTCTGGGAGACCCGTCCACGGGCGACGGCGAGCACATCCTCGATGGTCCCTTCGTGCGCGGCCTCCTCGACGGCCAGCAGCCGGACGGTGGGTTCGGCAGGCATGCCTACGGGAAGTGGCGCGGCGCCCATTGGCGCCTCGTCTCGCTCGTCGAGCTGGGCATCCCGGCCAGAGAACCGCGAGCCCTCGCAGCCCTGGAGACCGTGCTGGCCTGGCTGATGGCTGAGTCGCATCGGCGGGTGCCCGTCATCGCGGGCCGCGCGCGCCGCTGTGCCTCGCAGGAGGGCAACGCGCTGGCTGTCGCCTCAAGGCTCGGGCTGGCCGACGACCCACGGGTGAGGCTCCTGGCGAGCTCGCTCCTGGGCTGGCAGTGGCCCGATGGCGGCTGGAACTGCGACCAGCGACCGGACGCCCATCGCTCGTCTTTCCACGAGACCCTGCCGCCCATCTGGGGCCTTCGTGAGTTCGCCCTCTCGACCGGCGATCCGGCGGCCGAGGAGGCGGCCCGCCGTGGCGCCGAGCTGCTCCTCGAGCA
>JBIOIE010000043.1:0-9892 GCA_044449605.1 Candidatus Limnocylindrales bacterium
AGCTTCTTGCCGCCGGCCATGACGATCGGGACCGGGCAGCCGGCGGTGACCTTCTCGAAGCCCGTCTCGCAGTAGTAGGTCTTGACGACCTGGGCGCCCAGCTCGGCGCAGATCCGGGTCGCCAGGCCGAGGTATCGGGAATCGCGGACCAACTCCTTGCCGACGGCGGTTACGCCAAGGACGGGGATCCCGTGGCGGTAGCCCTCGTCCACCAGCCGGGTCATGTTGTGGACCGACTGGGTCTCATACTCGCCGCCGACGAAGACCTGGACCGCCAGCGCCGAGGCGCCCAGGCGCACGGCATCGTCGATGTCCATCGCGAGCCGTTCGTTGGACAGCTCCTTGAGGATGCTCGGGCCGCCGCTGGCGCGGACGACGAAGCCCTGGGAGATCGTCGGCGGGACGACGCTGCGCAGGATGCCCCGGGTGAGCATCAGGGCGTCGGCGAGAGGCACCAGGGGCAGGATGTTCAGGTCGACCCGCTCCAGGCCGGTGGTCGGTCCCTGGAAGTAGCCGTGGTCGATGGCCAGCATGACCGTGTGGCCGCTCTCTGGCTGGAAGATCCGGGCCAGGCGATGCTGCATGCCCCAGTCGTACGCGCCCGCCCCCTTCAGGAAGAAGGCGCTGTTGCGCTGGGGGATGTCCTCGTGGAACTGCTTCTCTTCGCTGGAGTCCTGTTCAGGCATCGTGCTCGTCCCTTCGCATTCGGGTCATCCCGGCCGATCCATCATGCGCCCGCCGGCCACCACATCGGCCGCAGGAGCCCGGCCTCAGAGAGGTCGAGGATCCGGCCGTAGAGCGTGCGCCAGACCGGGTAGCGCTCGTCATAGGTCCGCCGGGCCGCCGGCTGCGGCTCGAAGGTCCGTTCGAAGCGGACGAGCGAGCCGGCGACTTCGGCCACGTCGCGGTAGAGGCCGGCCCCGATGCCGGCGAAGATCGCCGCCCCGAGGGCGGTCGACTCCTTGACCACGGGCACCCGCACCGGCAGGCCGACGACGTCGGCCACGATCTGCGGCCAGAGCTTGCCCTTGGCGGCGCCGCCGCTGAAGACCAGCTCATGGTAGGCCCGGCCGGTCAGCTCCTCGATGATGGTCAGGTGGCCGCGGGCGGTGTAGGCGGCCTGCTCCTCGAGGGCCCGGATGCAGGCAAAGCGCCCGGACGCGGAGGGCCGATCGACGTCGAAGCCGAGGAACGAGGGCGAGGCCTGCACCCAGCGCTTGGCGTCCATGACGTTCGAGAAGATGGCGGTGATCCCCTCCGAGCCGGCCGGGACGGTGGCTGCGGCCTCCTCCATGACGACGTAGGCATCGACCCCACGCCGGGCGGCCTCGGCCTGCTCAAGCTCGCAGAAGGCGTCACGGAACCAGCGCATGGCGATGCCGCAGTAGAAGCCGATGCCCTCGGTCATCCACAGGCCGGGCAGGGCATGGCAGAGGGTCCGGACTCGGGCCTGGGGGTCGACGAGCGGCGCGTCCGAGACGACGGTCAGCTGCCAGAAGCTGCCCCCCAGCAAGGTCAGCCGGTCCGGCCCCGTGACGCCGATGCCGACCAGCCCGAGCTGGGTGTCGGCGCCGCCGACGACGACCGGGGTCCCCGCGGCGAGGCCCGTCTCCTCGGCCGCCTTCACGCTGAGCGGGCCGACGACCGTGCCCGGCTCGAGCACCTCGGGCACGACGTCGGGCGAGAGCCCGACCAGCTCGAGCGACGCGGGCGACCAGGTCCGCGAGCGCAGGTCGAAGAGGTTCGAGCTGGAGCCCGCGGACGGGTCGGTCACGAACCGCCCGGTGAGCCGGTAGAGGACCCAGTCGCTGAGCATCCCGAGGTGGGCGATGCGCCGGAAGGTGTCCGGCTCATGAGCCTGGATCCAGCGGAAGCGGGCCGGCGAGGTGATGGCGACCCAGTCGCCACCCTGCTCGTAGATCCGGCGCGCATCGCCGCTTATCACCATCGCCACCGCCTCCACGGCGGCCCGGGAGTCGACGTTGGGGCAGGCCCAGATCTCCTGACCGTCGCGGTCGTAGAGGACCATGCCCTCGCGCATGCTCGTGCTGCTCACGGCGGCGACGTCCGTGGCGGCCACGCCTGAGCGTGAGAGGGCCTCGCGTACGCATTCGCCGATCAGGCTCCAGTTACGGGCCGTGTCGAAGACCTGTGAGCCGGGCACGCCGGGCAGGGCGGCATGCGACCACTCGCGCTGGCCGATGGCGACCTGCGTGCCGTCTTCGGCGAAGAGGACCGCCCGGCAGCTGCCGGTGCCCAGGTCGATGGCGAGGGTGTGGCTCACCGGCCTGGGGCCGTGGGAGCGGCGGGGGCAGCGGGCATGCCGAAGGCTCGCAGCGCCGCCCGATCGGCGACGTTGACGAGCGGCTCGCCGCGCAGGAACCGCTCGATCTCGGCGGCCGCCATCTCGCCGCCATGGGCGAGCGTCTCCCAGGTGGCCCCGCCGATGTGGGCCGTGATGATGACGTTGGGGAACTCGAGGAGCGGATGCCGCCCGGTCTCGGGCGAGGGGCTGACCAGATCGACGGCGAGACCAGCAAGCTGGCCGCTGCGCAGGCCGGCGACGAGGGCCGCCTCATCAACCAGCGTGTCCCGGGCGGTGTTGACGAGGATGGTGCCCGACTTCATGCGGGCCACCTCCGCCGCGCCGATGAGCCCGCGGTTCTCGGCGGTCGCCCGGGCGTGGAGCGAGATGAAGTCCGAGCGCTCGAGCAGCGTGGCCAGGTCGACCGGCTCGACCCCGTCGGCAACGAGCCGGGCGGCGTCGATGTAGGGGTCGAAGGCCATCACGCGCATCCCGAACGGCAGGGCCCGGAGGGCGACCCGCCGCCCGACCTGCCCGTAGCCGACGAGACCCAACGTCTTGCCGGCGAGGTCGTGGCCGAACCAGCGGGCGCCCTCGTAGTTGTCGTGCCCGAACTCGCCGCCGGCCTCGACGTGGCGGATGACCTCGGGCAGGCGGCGGGCAAGCATGATCAGGAAGGCGATGGTCACTTCGGCCACCGCATCGGCGTTCTTGCCCGGGGTGATGACGACCGGGATGCCCCGGGCGGTCGCCGCGGCGACGTCGACGTTCACCGGCCCGCCCCTGGCGCAGCAGATGAGCCGGAGGTTCGGGTCGGCGTCCATCACCGCAGCGGTCACCGGCGCGCCCTGCATGACCAGCACGTCATGGCCATCGAGCGCCTCGATGACCTGGCGCGGGCTGCCCTGGTACTCCCGGATGCGCCGGTCAGAGTCCGTCGCCGGAACCCAGCCGGGCTCGTCGACGACGTCGGCGTAGCTGACCTCCGCCGACTGCTCGAGGCCGACGAAGGCGCCGCGCAGAGCAGCCGACGAACAGAAGCTGTCGCCCAGGACGAGGATGCGCGCCGTCACGTGCCGCCGGTCCGCCCTCCGTCAGGCGGGCGGATAGACGCGGCTGGGCGTCAGGTCGATGGCGTGCCCGCTGCCCGACTCGAGCACGAACTTCAGCATCGGCTCGGTGTCGAGATAGTAGAACTCGATGGTCTCGCCGATGCGTCCGCCCATCAGGATCTTCGAGCCGCGCGCCACCCACTCCTTCTTGAAGGCGTCCGAGTCGGCCTGCGAGTGCATCATGCAGGCGATGTGCTGGACGCCCTCGCCGTACTTCTCGAGGTGCTCCTTGTAGATGCTCGGGCCGTCGAGCGGCTGGACCAGCTCGAAGACCAGGCCGGGCTGGACCTCACACTCCGCGCCGAGCATCGAGAAGGCCACGTCCTTGCCGCGCAGATGCGTGTGGTGGAGCTTGGGCGGGACGTGCTCGTAGACGTTCCACGGTCCCCAGCCCAGGGTCTCCCAGAGGTGCTTCATCGTCGCATCGAGGTCGTTGACGACCATCGCGATCTGCGAGATGTGCGTCGGTGCCATCGGTCGATCCATCGCTCGCCCTCCGCTGCGCTGCTGCCCGAGGGCTCCATTGTGGACGAGCGGTCAACTGTTCGTGAGGCAGGAACAGTGCGGCCCGGACCGAACGTCCAGTATCCGGCGGCCGTGCGGCTCGTGCGCCGGAAGGCGGCGTCGAGGAGGGCGGCCAGCCCTGACCATCGGGTCATGGCTGCCATTCCCGGCTGCACCTAGGGTCCCGGCATGGTCGCCACGAAGTTCGATTCGGCGCGCACGCTGGCGCAGGCGCGCCTTGCCGCGGCCGAGGACGTCCCGGCCGAGGACGTGCTCGTCTTCGCTCGCCGGGGCGACGGCTTCGGGCTGGTCGGGGGCATGGGCCGAGGCGCCGGCTGGGCCGAGATCGTCGAGGTCGGCACGGAGGACGAGCCCCTCGTCGAGCGGGCCTGGCGCACCGGGATGCCTGTCCGCCAGGACGCCGCCGAACCCGTCCACGTCGTGGGGCCGTACTGGGCCCGCCACAGCGCCGTCGTCCCGGTCGGCCACGAGCACCTCGTCGTCTTCGGCAGCACCTCACCGATCAACGCGTCGGATGCCGTCGTCGTCCGGATGGCCGCCCAGAGCGTGGCCAAGACCGGCGACGTCTCGGCCGAGAAGCTCCTCGCCGACGAGCTGGAGCTGGTCCACGCCATCCGGGCCTTGATGGCCTACCGGGCCGAAAACGTGCGCGACACGGCCCGCCACATCGCCCTCGTCGCTGCGCGCGCCCTCTCCTGTGACGTCGGCGTGGTGCAGGTCGCCGACGGCCAGACCGAAGCCCTCGAGGTGATCCAGTTCCTCGACCTCGGGACGGTCGCCGGGTCAGCCGGCCCAGACGCGGCAGCCTATCTCCGCGACGCCTCGCTGCTGGCCGACCTCCATGTCGAGCAGACGGTCAAGCCGGATCCGCGCGTCTGGCAGTCGGCCGTCGTCTCCCGCCTGACCGTGCCCATCGGCAGCGACGCCCCGCTGGGGGCCTTCGCCCTGGGCCACTCGGTCGATCGACCACGCGGCTTCACCCTGCTCTGCCAGCGCATCGCCCGGGCCCTGGCCGAATCGGCCGAACTCCTGCTCGCCCAGGCCATAACCCGGGAGGCGCTGGCGGCCGAGCGCGACCTGCTCCACCAGATCAGCCGGACGGACGCTCTGACCGGCCTTGCGAACCGGACTGGCTGGGAGGAGGCGGTCGCGACGATGACGGCGACCGCTGACGGCGGATCCTCGTATGCCATCGTGAGCGCCGATCTCGATGGCCTCAAGGCGGTCAACGATCGCTTCGGCCACCCGGTCGGGGACGCCCTCATCAAGGCCGCCGCGAACCTCCTCCGCTCGGCCACGCGCGATGGTGACCTCGTGGCTCGGGTCGGGGGTGACGAGTTCCAGGTGCTGCTGCCCCAGGCCGGCGAGGCCGGCGCGCTTCGTGTCGTCGGGCGCATCCGGCGCAACTCCAGGCGCTGGCTGGTGACCGAGCACGGCCTGACCCCCCGGCTCTCGGTGGGCTGGTCGGTCGCCCGTGCGGAGGGGGTCGCCGACGCCCTCGACCGGGCGGATCGCCGGATGTATGCCGCCAAGCGCCGGCGTGCCCGTCCGCCTGGGCTGCCCGCACCGTCCTCGGTCAGTTCCGCCGAGCGCCGCGTCGGCCCGAGGGGCCCTTCCTAGCGCCTTGGGGTCGGGCTCAGTAGCCCGACTGGCCGGTTTCGCGCCGGATCGGGACCCAGGCGCGACCGCACTGATCGGATCGGCCGGATGGGGCCTGATGGCCCTCCCCTGCGCCGCGGCAGATAGTGACGATGGCCTCGATGCCGATCGCCGATCTCCGCTCGCTGCCCCAGACGACGCACCAGCACCATGACCAGATCGAGCCGCACGTCGACCGGCTGCCCGAGCTGGCGGAGCTGATCGGACACGTCCCTGCCGAGGAGTTCGCCTCGCGCTTCGAGGCCGAGTGCGCCTTCCTGGTCGGCCAGCTGGTGCCCCACATGGAGGCGATCGAGACGACGCTCTACGGGCGCCTCGAGGACCTCATGGGCACCCGCCACTCGATGACCCCGATGCGGCGCGAGCACCAGCAGCTCGAGGCCCTCTTCGCCTCCCTCTGCGCCTTCCGGAAGGAAGCCGCCGGGGGCACGCTGGACCAGGCGGGTGAGATCGGGCTACGCCGGGTCCTCTATCGTCTCTACGCGATCCTGAAGGTGCACCTGGCCGAGGAAGAGCTGTACCTCGGCGTACTCGACCGCAACCTCTCTGCCGCCGAGAAGGATGCGCTGGCGCGGGGCATCGACCACGCGGTGGCCGAACCGCTCTAGGAGCCTCGCCTGCGGGGGCCGGTGACCGCCTCGAGGTAGCGGGCGTTGAACTCGGCGATCAGCCGGGCACGCTCGATCATGACGGCCGCCCATTCGTCGATGGCGGCGTAGCCCGCGTCCGTCAACTCGTAGTCGCGGCGCTGGGGGCCGACAGGCTCGTTCGACCACGAGGACGTCACCAGGCCGGCAGCTTCGAGGTCGCGCAGGGTCCGGTAGACCTGGCCGACGTCGACCGCTCCACCAGTGATGCCCATCTCCTCGAGCTGTGCGGTGATGGCGTAGCCGTGGGCGCCGCCGCCGGCCAGGAGCACGAGGACGAAGGGCTCCATCCAGCGGCGGCGGGCACCGAGAGGCGCCCACCCGCGGTGGATGGGGGCTCCGCCAGCGCGATGTTCCGACGCCAGTTTGGCGGTCTCGGGCCCTTCAGGGACGAGATCGTGCGCTGGTCTGGATGGGCGGCTCGATGCATCCATCTGTGTCCGGAGCATAGCTGCCTCGAACAGGCGTGTCGGACGCTCCGGCTCAGGCCTCTTCGCCGTCCCCGTGCTTCATCGCGGCCGCGAGCGCCTCAGCCGCATCGGCCGAGACCCCCGACTCGACGATGTCCACGTACAGCAACTCCTCGGCGAGGTGGACCTTCAGTAGGTAGTACAGGCGGAAGACGACCCGGCGGAGCGCGAGCGTCTCTCCGGTCGTCAGGCGATCTTTGTCGAGATGCGTGCGGACGAGCACCAGCTCGTCGACGAGCTGCCTGATCTCCGTGTGCTCGCGCCGCATCGGGGTCATGGAGTGGCGGTTCTGGAGCATCCGCTCCAGCTCCGGATAGAGGGTGCGCTCGGCGGCCTCCATGTGCGGGATGAGGAGCCCTGTCAGGAACTTCACGGCGTCGTCGACGAGCGGCCGCAGTTCGGCCGGCGATGCCGTCCCAACGAGGTCGCCGAGGGCCGGCATCCGGTCGACTTGGCCCATCAGCCGCTCATGATGTTCGTGAGCCACGCGGGGCAGGGTCCGGATCATCGGAGACCTCCTCGGCACCTGGCCGGTCTGGGAGCCTGAACGGGGAACGAACGACTATCCATGAGCGACCTCCGGGTGGCCCTCGTCGACCGTCTGGGCCAGGGCGAGGAAGAACAGCGCGACCGGCCGGTACACGGCATGGGCGAACTTCATGAACGGGGCCAGGAGGACCAGCTCCATGGCCACGGCCACGTGGAAGAGGAAGACCCAGTAGCCCCACGCGGGCGCGCCCGGTAGGTAGAGCGCCAGCTCGACGGCAAAGCCGGTGACGCCAGCGATCCAGACGAGGGCCAGGAACGTCCAGTCGGCACTCGTGGAGTGGCGGACCGACCGCTCGGCGCCGCGTAGCCGGCGCACGATGAGCGAGGTCGCGCCGTACACCAGCAGCACTCCTGCGACGGTGCCCAGCAGGCGTACCGGATACCAGATCGGGACGGGTGCGCCCGTGGCCTTGATGCCGACCACGGCCAGCCCGTAGTCGAGGATCGTTGCCGCCAGAAGACCCAGGAAGCCCCACATCGTGGCCGCGTGGAGGAACCAGCGCCGCCGGTACCAGGGCTGGGCGGCCGCGTCCGACGGGCAGTCGAGCCGGTAGCGGCGCTGCCCCAGAGACTCGACGACCACAGCGTTCCACATGGCGCCGAGGGATCGACGCAGTGCGGTGCGTGTCCCGGCCACGGAGCGCCAGGTGACGCTGCCCACCCCGCCCAGTCGGTGGGCCATGGTCAGGACGCCGGCCAGGCCGGCCAAAAAGACGACGAGCATGATGCCGATGCCGAGGTCGTGGATGAGCCCCTCGGGGATGAACCCGAAGATGTCCAGCGAGCCCGCGCTCTGAGCGCCGTGGGCGCCGTACATGAACAGGGCGAAGAACGCAGCGAGCATCACGGCGATGAAGATGCTCACGAACGGCGATGTGGACATGGTGCGGGCCAGGCCGGTGCGGTCGTAGCTGGCGATGGCGTAGCGGCGGGCCGCGGCCATGAACTCGCCCGGCTCGGCCTGGGTGGGACAGGTCTCGGAACACTCGCCACAGGCGTAGCAGGTCCACAGCTCCTTGCTTGCCAGGAGCTGGTCGCGCAGGCCGACCTGCGCGTAACGGATCAATCGGCGCGGAAAGGTGGCGTCGTCGGTGACGAGCGGGCAGGTGGCTGTGCAGGTCCCGCAGCTGAAGCAGGCGGACACGTCCGCCGCTCCGAAGCGTTGGATGTCGGCCAGGAGGCCCGGTTGGACGAGCGTGGTCATACGGGCTCCTTCGCGACCGCTTCGTAACGGAAGTAGCCCTCGTCCGTGGCGCCCTTGATCTCACGAAGGTGGCCGTAGCGGCGCATGCCCATCACCCACAACACGACCTCGTGCGTCGGGCAGCCGATCGCGGCGGCGATCTCGGGCACGGTCCGCGGTCCGTCATCCAGCACGGCCACGATCCTCGCCCGCATGACCGTCTCCTCACGGACGATCTCGCGCAGGTCGCGGTTCGGTGCGCTCATGCGACCGGGACCGCCAGCAGGCTGTCGATCATGGCCGTGACCTGGGCGTCGGTGTAGCCGCGCAGGTCGATCGCCGCTTCCGGGCAGACAGGCACGCAGCCCCCGCAGCCCTTGCAGCCGGTCTCGCTGATGACCGCTGTCTTGCTCCCCTCCCCGGCCGTCATCGCGATGGCGCCATACGGGCACGTATCGACGCACAGCCCGCAGGCCGTGCAGGCTTCCGTGTCGACGATGGCGACCAGCGGGTCCAGTTCGGTGAAGCCCTTCTTGAGGATCACCGCGCTCTGGGTCACCGCGGCCAGCCCCGAGGCCACGCTCTCGCTGGAATTGCGCGGACCCTGGCACGCGCCGGCGATGTAGACGCCGTCGACGACCGTCTCGACCGGCCGGAGCTTGGGGTGGATCTCGTTGAAGAACCCGTCAGCGCCAAGGGGCAGCTTGAGGAGGCCCACCAGCGCCGCGTTCGGGCGGGGGATCATACCCGTCACGAGGACGACGAGGTCGGCCGGGATGGCCAGCTCCTGGCCGCCCGTCAGGAGGTCGCGCACGGTGACGACGAGCGGGCCGTCGTGCCCGCGGGCCACGGCCGGCGGAGCATCGTCGGCGAACTTCAGGTAGACCGACCCGAGCTTGCGCGACTCCGAGTACATCAGCTCGTACTTGCCGTACGTGCGCATGTCGCGGTAGAGGTGGTACTGGCTGACCGTCGCATCGCGCGAGGAGAGCTGGACCGAGGCGGCCACGGTCGCCGCACAGCAGTAGCGCGAGCAGTACCGATTGCCGTCGGGCAGATCCTCGCCCTGGCGGCTGCCGACGCAGTAGACGTAGACGACGCTGCGCACCGGCCGGCCCCGGTAGCTCAGCGGCCCGGACGAGCCGTCGATCATGTCCTTGAGTTCGGGCAGGGTCACGACCCCCTCGATGCCATAGCCGAACTCACCGAACTCGGGCTGGTAGGTCTCGAAGCCGGTGGCCACGATGATCGAACCGACCTCGAACGTGAGCGTCTCGGGGGTCGGTCGGGCCATCCTGATGCCGACCTGGTAGTTGCCGAAGCTGCCCGCCTTGCTGACCATCTCGGCCCCGGTGAAGACCGTGATGGCCGGTCGCGCGCGGATCTCCTCGATGAGCTCGGCGATGAGCCTGCGGCCGTTCTTGCCGGTCGGGTACATCTCG